>SCTL01000392.1 GCA_004297495.1 Verrucomicrobiota bacterium | reverse complement strand
TGCCGGGGTTCATGATGTTGATGGCGGTCAAATTGCCGCCGCCATCAATGGTCGCCGTGGCTTGCGCGCCGGAGCCGGCGGTCGTGACGGTGCCGCCCGTGATGTTGACGAACGGCGCGGTGGAATAGCCGGTGGTGACGAAGCCGCTGGCGCTGGCGGAGACCGCCGTGACGCCGGAGCCGCTGGGCACGAGCAGCGGTTGGGCAATCGTGATGGCGACGCCGTTGTTATTGATGATGCCGCCTTCGGAATAGACGTAGCACGCCGTCAAGCCGGTCATGAACGTGGAGCTTGCCGCCGTGGAAGCTTTCAAAGTGCCGCCATGGAAGTTCAAGGTGCCGGTCGCCGCCGCGCCGGTTTTCTGGACGCGCACGGTGGTGATGGTGCCGCCGCCGGCGCCGACCGCGCCGAGGTTCACCGTGCCGACCGAACCCGCAGCATTGATGCGTCCGATGGCCAGACCGGCCGAGGTGGACACGCCGCCGAGGTTCGCATTGGCACTGCCGGAAATATTCAAGTAGCCGGTAGCGTTCTCACCGACGTAGATGCCGGCGGCGCCGTTCGCCGTGGTGTCGGTGGAGGTGTAAGTGCCGGTGCCGGTCAGGTTGAGTTGGCCGATCGTGCCGGAGCTGGCGCCGAGGGTGCCGCCGTTGTTTCCCGACTTCGGCGTGTAAGTGCCGCCGGAAATGTTCATGATCCCAATCGCGCCTGAAGTCGTGATGCCCGCCACCAGGTATTGGCCGGAGGTGACGGTCCCGCCCGTCTGGTTGTAGGTGCCAAAACCAGCGGTGCCGATATTGAGCGGACTGGAGCCGCCACTCAAACTAAAGGTCACTCCCGCGCCCACATTCAAAATGCCCGTGCCGCCGGCCACGGTGCCGACTTGAAATGTTCCCGTGCGAAGAATGCTGGTGCCGGTCAAATTCAACGTCGCGGTGGTCCCGGAAACTGGATTGACGGCCACCGCGCCGCCACCGGTCGCAAGTGTACCGCTCATGGTCAACGTGCCCGCCGTCACCGTCGTCGTGCCCGTGAAAGTGTTCGCACCCGAAAGCGTGGCCGTGCCCGAGCCGAACTTCGTGAGGGACAGGGTGCCGCTGGCGTTGCTGAGGACGTTGGCGAAAGACCAGTTGCCCGATCCGGCCAGCACCAACGTGTGCGCGCCGCCACCACCGAGGCCGAAGGAACAATCGGCGCTGATCGTGGCGGTGCTGGAGGAATCATTGGTCCAACTTTGCGTTCCCGCCGCGCCGCCCAACGTGAAGTTGAACACGCCGGCACCGTCGCCAAAAGTAAAAGCCCCGGCCCCGCTTGCGATGACCAGGTTGTTCATGCGGATGGGCGACGTGTTCGCGGCGGAGTCAAGGCTCAACGAACCGGTCGCGGTCGCGGCGATGTTCAAGTTGATGCCCGCGTTGCCGGCGGCGCCCGCGTAGGCCGTGCCGCCGTGAGTGAGGGAAAAATTTCCCGAGTTGGTCCACTGGGCGGTGTCGGGAACCGAGACGCTCGGCAGCACGCCGCCGTACCAGTTGGCCGCCGTATCAATGTCCGTTGCGGTCGCGCCGCTATACGTGATGGTCGCGGCGTGCGCGGGGACGGCCAGCAACGCAGTCAGCAGCACTGGCCAAAAGGCAGCAAGCGCGGCGAATGGTTTAATTGCGCGGGCGAGCGGCGAGTTGCTTCCGGTCGGAGGCTTGTGAGTGATTGGAAGATTCATGGTTTGGTTCTGATTAGGTTCAGGATTCCTCGATGTCTGCGCGGGATACTTGATGCGTGGGATTGTTCGTAGTTATCCAGTCATCAGATTGCCGCCATTCCCCATCCGGGTAAAAATGAGGCTGGCGGACGATGCGCAGTGTCTCGCGGTTTTCATCGGTGTCGCACAGAGTGAAAATCAACGACACTGGATAACCAAGCGGGGGTTGCCTTTCTCAATAAAGGGATTTTTCGCGCCTAAGGCTAACGGCGGCGGGTTCGGGGACTTGGGAACGAATCAAACGAGGCTGCGACTGAGTGGCGGCTGCACCTGCCCTGCCCGGCCACGCGAGCGATTCGATCAGCGAACGGTCAGCCGGCGTTTCGGCGTGGGAGAGATTTGCCGTCCTGCCAGGTGCTTTCGATCAGGATGCGACACGGGTCCGGCGGTTCGCCGCGCTCGTTCACGTGGATTTGTTTTACCAACATTTCCACCGCGATGCGCCCGATGCCTTCCGCATGTTGGTCAATGCCCGCATCCACCGGAATATCGCGCACGGTCGTTCCGGCCACGGCGATGTCGTGTGGAATGCGATGGCCGAGCTTTCGGGTCGCGTCGGGAATATAGGGCTCGGTCGTCAGGATCGCGTCGGGTTTATGGCGGGCGAGCCAGCGATTCAACACCGGCAGTTCCTTCTCCGGCTTGTTGCGAAAACGCTCGGCGTTCATCAGCAACGGCGGCAACGGCGGGGCCAATTCCAACAACTTCTGCGCCCAAACAAAGCCCCCATAATAATTGCCACCCCGAAAATAATTATAATCCTTGTCCGTCACGAAGCCGATGCGCCGGTAGCCGTACTCGTGTATCCGCGTTGTCGCCATGATCACGGCGCGAAAATGGTCCGACGTCACCAGATTCGAATCCGGCGAGGGAACGGACGTGCCGAACCGAATGAGGGAAAACTTGCTCCAGTCGAAATCGCCCCAATCCGGCACGCAGGGTTGCGGCGGGATCAACACGCCCTGCACCCCGCGCGCCAGCAGGATTTTCTCGACTCGTTTCGCCGGACAGTCCAGCGGCCAGAGCACTTCATCGAGTTTGTAGCCGAGACTCTTCGCGGCCTTGGCGGCGCCTTCCCAGTAAGCGTTGAACTCGCCGAACTCGCGCAAGCGCTCGGGCGGATCCCAATGATTGAGCCACGCCAGCGTGCCCTGAAATCCAGTGCCGCCGGTCTGCTTGCGATACGCCGCCAGGCCGGCGAGAAACGGATCGCGCTGGTAGCCCATCTCCTCGGCCACCCGCTGGATCTCCTCGCGCCGTTTCGCGGAGACATCGCGATGGTTGCGCAACGCCAGCGAAACCGTCGTGTGCGAAACTCCCAGCCGCTTGGCGATGTCAAACATGGTGACGCGCGGGGAGTTCATGAAAACCAGAATACTCAAGCCGGTGATTTTTCCAAGCCCAAGCTTTATTGAGAAAGGCCTGATTCATTTGTCGTCGCCCCGCTCAGGCGGTAAAGACATGAGCGAAAGAAAACACCGACATCCGAAAACGATTTCATTCCGTCGTCATTGACGCGCGGGAGGATTCAACCAGACATGCAAAAGAACCCATGAGCGCAATTGCGGGCAACCAACCGACCGCTGGCGGCAAAGCGAATCTGCCGTCCGGCCCGACGCAGTTGCGAAACGCCTTTGACCTGTGCGTCCACAAGACGCGCGACAACATCAAGCGTCTCGCTGATGATCCCAAATCCGCCGCGTGGGCCGTGGACGGAAACTATTTCGCCTTCAACGAAGGCTTCCACGAGATCGGCAACTGGACGTCGTCATTCTTCACCGGCATGGCCGTGCTCGCCTGGCGCGAAACCAAGGACGTTTTCTTTCTGCAACAACTCCTGCGCCTCGCACCGCATTACCTCGCCAAAGCTTTCAAACAACATCGTCACACGCATCACGATCTTGGCTTCCTCTATTCGCTCTACTCCGTTGCGCTGTACAAACTGACTGGCGAGAAGCTGCATCGCGAAACCGGCCTGCGCGCCGCCGCGGTACTCGCGCGCCGATTCAACCCGAGCGGCAATTTCATCCGCGCCTGGGGCTACCTGGGCACAGACGATTTCAACGACATGGCGATCATTGACTGCCTGATGAATCTGCCGCTGCTCCATTGGGCCACCAACGAAACCGGCGACCAACGCTATCGCGAGATCGCGATCAAGCACGCCGACATGGTGTTGAAGAATTTCGTCCGCCCGGATGACTCCGTTTATCACGCCTACCGCTTTGATTTGAAGACCGGCCGGCCGCTGCGCGCGGACACGTATGGCGGCATCGCGGTGGAATCGCACTGGGCGCGCGGAATGGCCTGGGCGATTTACGGTTTCGCGCTGTCGCACAAATACACTCAGGACGCGCGCTACCTCGATGCCGCCAGCCGGATCGCGCTCGCGTTCATCCACTCGTTGGACAGGGAAATCGTTCCGGTCTGGGATTTCCGATTACCGGCGGGAGCGACGCCGTTGCGCGATTCGTCGGCGCTGGCGGTCGCGGTGTGCGGCTTGTTCGAACTCGCGCAGCAAGGCGGTCAGGATTCAAAATTTTTCCACTCCACGCGTCCAATGCTGCTGCGGCTCTGCGCGGAAGATTATCTGAACTCCGATCCCGCGTGCCCGGGTATTCTGCGCAACGGCCAGGTCGGCAACGGCGTCCCCGGCGGCGCGCAGAACGCCTACACGAGCTGGGGCGATTATTTCCTCATGGAAGCATTGAGCCGCGAGTTGAGACTGGGAGGAACTTTCTGGTAAGGGTGCGTTAGCTTATGAAACGTCGTCCTCAAATCCTGGGCTGCAAACTAGCCGTGCCCTTCGGAGCGATGGTTCTGTTGGCACTGCTTTCCGCGCGCGCTGAAAGCCCACCGGTCACGACGGTGACGATTTCCGCGGAGAGTAAAGCGATCAGTCCGGACTTGTTTGGTATTTTCTTCGAGGACCTCAACTACGCGGCGGACGGCGGGTTGTACGCGGAGTTGGTGCAGAACCGGTCTTTTGAGTACGCCGCCACCGAGCAGCCGACTTGGGGTCCGCTGACGGGTTGGGAATTCATTCAGCGCGGCGGCGGCGCGGGCGATCTTTGGGTGGATTCATCCCGCCCGATTCATCCGAACAATCCGCACTGCGCGCTCCTGCGGATTAGATCGGTTGGAGAAGGTGTGGGCTTGTCCAACGCCGGCTTCGACGGCATCGCGGTGAAGGCGGGCGAGAAATATGATTTCTCCGTCTTCGCCCGGATGCTCAACGTCGGCGGGCGCGACAACAAACCTGCCGGCAAGTTGCCGTTGAGCGTGCGCTTGGAAACGAAGGACGGCGCGGTGCTTGGCGAGGCGAGCGTCGAAGCCTCGGATCCGGCGGAATGGAAGCAACTCACGGCGAACATTACCGCAAGCGAGACTGTTCCCGACGCGCGGCTCGTCGTGCTCGCCAAGACGCCGGGCTTGATCGCGTTGGATGAGATTTCTCTTTTCCCGCAGGCGACTTTCAAAGGCCGCAAGAATGGTCTCCGCGCCGATCTCGCGCAAACCATCGCCGATTTGCATCCGAAGTTCATGCGCTTTCCCGGCGGTTGTCTCGCTCACGGCGACGGCCTCGGCAACATCTATCGTTGGAAGGACACCATCGGCCCCGTCGAGCAGCGCAAAGGGCAGGCGAACATCTGGCGTTATCACCAGAGCGTCGGCCTGGGTTACTTCGAGTATTTTCAATTCTGCGAAGACACTGGCGCCAAGCCGTTGCCCGTCGTCGCGGCTGGTGTCTCGTGCCAGAATTCCACGCGCACCCGCGAAACCGGCCAGCAATGCCTCCCGCTGGCGGACATGCCTGCTTACATCCAGGACGCGCTTGATTTGATCGAGTGGGCGAACGGCCCGACGAACTCCATCTGGGGTGCCAAGCGCGCCGCTGCTGGCCACCCGGCGCCGTTCGGCTTGAAGTATCTCGGTGTCGGCAACGAGGACAAAATCACCCCAGGCTTCAAGGAACGTTTCCAGATGATTTATAACGCGGTGCAGAAAAAGCATCCCGAGATCATCGTCATCGGCACGGTCGGGCCGGCCCCGGATGGCCGCGACTTCGAGACCGGCTGGAAGTTCGCTACTGAACTGCGCGTTCCCATGGTGGACGAACACTATTACAAGTCGCCGCAGTGGTTTTGGGACAACCTTCAGCGCTACGAGAAATACGACCGCACCAAGCCGAAGGTCTATGTCGGAGAATATGCGGCGCACGATGGCGGGCGGCGCAGCACCTTGCGCTCCGCGCTCGCCGAGGCGGCCTATCTGACCACTCTGGAAAGAAATGGCGATGTCGTTCAGTTCGCCTCCTATGCGCCGCTGCTCGCCCGGAGGGGGCATACGCAATGGACTCCGGATCTCATCTACTTCAACGGAGCCGAAGTTTTCCCAACCATCAGCTATTACGTGCAGCAACTCTTTGGCATCAACAGCGGCGACACTTGCCTTTCGACTGTCGTCAGCGACCCCCGGGAATTCGCCACGTCTTCCGTCCGCGATGGCGCGACGGGCGATCTGATTGTCAAACTTGTGAATGGCGCGAACACCCCCAAACCGTTGCGCATCGAACTGAATGGCGTCACGACGCTTCCTGGCAGCGCGACCAAGACCGTATTGACCGGTGAAAATGCCGACGTCGTCAATCGGGATGGCGACCCTTCGGCGACGAAGCTCGAAGTGTCGTCCATCGAGGTTGGCCAGGCATTCGACTACGAAGCGCCGCCCAATTCTTTCACTGTGATCCGCATGAAATCCAAGTAGTTTTTTATCTCGAAGTCGTGAATGTA
>SCTL01000391.1 GCA_004297495.1 Verrucomicrobiota bacterium | reverse complement strand
CCGGCTGGACCGTCAGCGCCTACGACGACTGGACCTTCGCGCCCGAGACCGCCGTCTTCACCGTGCGCGAGCATTTCAAGGTCGCGTCGCTCGACGGTTTCGGGCTGAAGGATCGCACGGCGGCCATCGGCGCGGCGGGCGGCGCGTTGCATTACCTCACGCAGAATCTGCGGCGCGACGTGAAACACCTCACGCGCCTGTCGTTTTATCAGCGCACGGATTTTCTCGCGCTCGACTACACGACGTTGCGGCATCTGGAAATTCTCGAACCGCTGCATCGCGACGCTCCGCGCAATGCGTCTCTCCTCGGCGCGCTCAACAAAACCGTCACGCCGATGGGCGCGCGGCTGTTGCGCCAATGGCTCTCGCAACCGCTCGCCGCCGTCGAGCCGATCCGCCGCCGGCAGGAAGCGGTGGAAAATTTCATCGGCAATTCCCACGCGCTGGAAAATTTCCGCGCGCAACTCGCCAACGTGCGCGATCTCGAACGCACGCTGGGCCGGTTGAGCAGTGGCAGCGGCAACGCGCGCGATCTCGCCGCGCTACGAATCGCGCTGGAGCAGATTCCGTCGCTGCGGCAAACCCTTAACTCTGTAGCAGCCGACGTGAGTCGGCTCAAACTCCCCGAGCCGGATCAGAGCGGACTCACGTCCGCTGCTACCAGTTTATTGGAAAACCTCACCGCGCAACTCACCGAGTCGCCCGATCTCATCGAGTTGATTTCGCGAGCCATCGTGGATGAACCGCCGTTGCCCGTGAAGGAAGGCGGCATGATCCGCGACGGTTTCAGCGCCGAACTGGACGAACTCCGCAACGCGCAGCGCGGCGGCAAGGATTGGATTGCGAAACTTCAGGCCGACGAAATTACCCGCACCGGCATCAACTCGCTCAAAGTGCGGTTCAATTCGGTCTTCGGCTACTACATCGAAGTGACGAAGTCGAACCTCGACAAAGTTCCGCCGCATTACATCCGCAAGCAGACCGTTGCGAACGGCGAGCGGTTCATCACGCCGGAGTTGAAGGAGATGGAAGGCAAAATTCTCGGCGCGGAAGAACGCAGCGTGAAACTGGAATACGAACTCTTCCAACGCGTGCGCGAGGAAGTGCTCGGCCAACTTGCGACGATTCAGCAAACCGCTTCCGCCCTCGCGCAACTCGACGTGCTGGCGTGTTTCGCCGAGGTCGCGCGGCTGCATGACTATTGCCGCCCGAACATCGGCGATGAAGGCGTGCTGCAAATCACCGATGGCCGGCACCCGGTGTTGGAACAGCAGTTGGTAGAGGAACGGTTTGTGCCCAATGATACTTTGCTCGGTAGCAGTGGACGTCAGTCCGCTCAAATTTCTCCCGAAGAAAATCAGAGCCGACTCACGTCGGCTGCCACAGAGGAAAAAATTCCTCAAATCGCGCTCATCACCGGGCCGAACATGGCGGGCAAATCCACTTACATCCGGCAGGTCGCGTTGCTCACGCTGCTCGCGCACACGGGCAGTTTCATTCCGGCGAAGTCAGCGCGCATTGATCTCGTGGACCGCATCTTCACGCGCATCGGTGCGAGTGATGATCTGGCGCGCGGGCAAAGCACGTTCATGGTCGAGATGAGCGAGACGGCCAACATTCTCAACAACGCCACGCCGCACAGTCTCATCGTGCTGGACGAGATCGGCCGCGGCACGAGCACGTTCGACGGCCTCTCGCTGGCGTGGTCCATCGTCGAGCATCTGCACAACCTCGTAGGCGCGAAGACGCTGTTCGCCACGCACTATCACGAGTTGACCGAACTCGCCCAGCGTTTGCCGCGGCTGACAAACTTCAACGTCGCCGTGCGCGAGTGGAAAGACTCGATTGTGTTTCTGCGCAAAATCGTCGAAGGCAGCACGGACAAAAGTTACGGCATCCACGTCGCGCGCCTCGCCGGTGTGCCCAAGGAAGTGATCGAGCGCGCGAAGACGATTCTCGGCAACCTCGAGGAATCCGAACTTACGCCGGAAGGCAACGTGCGTCAGCCGCGTCGCCAGCAGGACCGCGACAAGCTCAAGCAACTCGCGCCCGCGCCGCAGATGGATTTGTTCGGGTAACTGACTATTCGGCGTTCAGTGAACTGAAAGCGCGTTTCCACCGCGGCAGCCAGTGATTGTTCTTGTCGAGTGAAAGAACCACGGCGGTGGCGCGGCCCACAATCTTCTCGCGCTTCACCGTACCCCAAAAACGAGAGTCAAAACTGTCATCACGATTATCGCCGAGCATGAAGTATTCGCCGGCCGGAACGTGAATCGGCGCGAAGGTTCGCATGGCCGGCGCGGCGGGTTTGCCGGCGACGGCGTGGGTCTGGCCGGGAAGTTTTTCCGTGGCGAAGGCACGACCGGCTCGTTCAGCGGCGGGAATGTATTGCAGGAGTTGTTCCGCGATGGGTTGATACGTGACGGGTTCGCCATTGATCACGAGGGTGTTGTTGCGCAGTTCGATGGTGTCGCCGGGCAGGCCAATGACGCGTTTGACGAGACGCTGGCCGTCGTGCGGCGAGAAGAACACCACGATGTCGCCGCGTTGCGGGTTGCTCCACTCAGCGACATGCCAGGTCGTGAACGGCACTTTGAGATCGTAGGCGAGCTTGTTGATGAAGATGCGGTCGCCTTCGAGAATGGTCGGGCGCATCGAACCGCTGGGCACATCGTTCCAATCCGCCAGCGAAGAGCGCACGGCAAACATGACGAGCGCGAGCACGAGCAGCGGACGGATTTCTTTTTCCCACCAATGACGGACGCGGGCACGGAAGGCTTTTGCGTTCATGGAGCTTTGACCCGCTGGAAGGGGAGACGTTCAAAGTGCCGGGAGCGCCGGCGTCCTCCGGCATGTTGCGGCAGGAAAATAAGAATCCGCCGGCGAGGACGCCGGCGCTCCCGGGTCATGGCTTCAGCCATTTCACAAACCACTCGATCACCGCCCGCTCGGATTCCGGCCTCACCTGATGCGCGGTCTTCTCCTGAATCCGCAACACGAAGCGATCTTCCGCTTTGATCTTGCGATAAGCGGCGCGCGCGGCGTCGGCACATTCCAACACACCGGGCAACGGCGTGTTGGGATCGGAATCGCTGTTGATGACGAGCAGCGGACGCGGCGCGATCAGCGGCACCAGCGTCGGCCCGTCGAATTCATCGGTGATGCCCGGCAGCACGTGATCGTAAAAAGTTTTTACGAAAGCGGAATCCGCGTTGGTCACGCCGGCTTCCTTCGCGGCAACGTCAAACGCGCTTTGAATGGTTTTGATGCGTCCCTTCCACTGGTCGTTCTCCAGCGCCCAACGGAAACTTTGCACGCCGATCAACGGCGCGGCCACGGCGATCCGTTTGTCGGCGGCGGCGGCGAGATAGGTTTCAATGCCGCCTTTGGAAATACCCATCAGGCCGATGCGTTTCGCGTCCACGTCGTCGCGCGTCTTGAGATAATCCACGAGGCGCAGGACGTCCCAGACCGTGTC
>SCTL01000390.1 GCA_004297495.1 Verrucomicrobiota bacterium | reverse complement strand
CGGTGCGATTGGCCGCAGGTTTCGCGGATGGATTCGTCACACAGCGCGATGAGTTCGTCGTTGAACGGGCGCGGGTCAATCTGCCAGAGGCGTTCCCAACTCACTTTCACGTTGCCTTCCTTGGCGAATTTTTCGCTGGCGGCCTTGGCTTCCTGAAACATTTTGGCGAGCGCCGGGCCGTCGAGATGGCGCTGGTCGAGCGTGATACGACATTCCTCCACAACGCTGGTGACGATGCCGGGTTTGGTGGTGCAGGAGCCGATGGTGCAAACGCCGTTCCCACTGCGCTCGGCGATCTTGTAAATCTCCTGGCTCATCTTCGCGGCGGCGAGGAAGGCGTCTTTGCGGCGGTTCATCGGCGTGCTGCCGGAGTGCGCGGCCTGGCCATGGAACGTGATGGCGTGTCGCTCCACTCCGAACGTGCCGAGCACTGCACCGAGCGGCAGATCGAGATCGAGCAACACCGGGCCTTGTTCGATGTGCAATTCCAGATACGCGGCGGCGTTCTTGAGTTCCTTGCCGCTGTCCTTCACGCGCTCGAAATCAATGCCGACATTCTTCAGCGCGTCGGGAAGTTTGATGCCTTGTTTGTCCACAAGCCCGCGCGCTTCGTTCATGTCGAGATTGCCGGAGCAAGCGGACGAGCCGAACAAACTTTTGCCGAATCGCGCGCCTTCCTCATCGGCCCAATCCACGAGACGCACGGTGACCGGCGGCTTGCCGTTGTATTGCGCGTTGATGCGCCGGAGAATTTCCACACCGGCCATGACATTAAGGCAGCCGTCGAGCCAGCCGCCGTTCGGCACGGAATCCATGTGCCCGCCGATGAGCAGACATTTTTCCGATTCGCCGCGCAACGTGCTCCAAAGATTTCCAGCGGCGTCCACGTGCGTTTCGACGGGAAGCGCAGCGAGCTTTTCTTTCAGCCACGCGCGGGTCTTGACCCACATGGGTGTAAAGGCGACGCGTTGCGCGCCGTTGTCGTCGCCGGTGAGAGCGCGCAATTCCTTGAGTTCGGCCACGGTGCGTTTAGGATTCAGCAGCATGTTCATGGTGGTGACTGGTTGCGGTTGCGCCGTGAATTTGCACTTGCCCGGGCCGGGAGACAATGAGTTTCAGAAGGTCCAGCCGGGCGGGAGCGGGTGCGCATGTTTTCTTTTCACAAATTACCAATCAAGCACAAGCTGATGCTCGTCATCACCGCAACCAGCGTGGTGGCGGTGTTGGTCGTGGGTGCGGCGGCGGTGAGTTATGAACTGGCGCGTTATCATGGGACCGTGTTGCGCGATCTGACGGCGCAGGCGGAGATCGTGGCGGCGAATTCGGAGGCGGCGATGCAGTTCCACGACCCCAAGGCCGCCCAGGAGACGCTCGCCGCGTTGCGGTCGCGACGGATGATTGTCTGGGCGAGAGTGTTCACCGCGAACGATGAGCTTTTCGCGGAGTACGTGCGCGAGGGAGTCGCGTCACCGCCGGTGGAGAGGCCGGCGCACACCGCCGGGAGCGCGTTGGACGGAGCGCAAATGCGCGTGTGGCAGCCAATCTTCTCGGGGCATGATTTCGCGGGCGTGGTGTGCCTGCAGGCGGAGCTGACGGATCAGCGGGCGCGTTTGAAAAGTTACGCCGCGATCGGGTCGGTGGTGATGCTGGCGGCGTTGCTGGCATCGTTGTTGTTGTCGTCGCGATTGCAGGAGTTGATCTCGGCGCCGATTCTCGATCTGGCTGACGTGGCGCGGGCGGTCACGTCGCGCAAGGATTATTCGCTGCGCGCCCAGCAGCGGAGCGCGGACGAAATCGGCGAGCTGGAGGCGGGTTTCAACCAGATGCTCTCGCGAATCGAGGAGCGGGATGACGCGTTGCGGGCGAGTGAGGAGCGTTTCCGGCAACTGGCGGAATCCATCGGGCAGGTGTTCTGGCTGACGAATCCGGAGAAGACGCGGATGGTTTACGTCAGCCCGGCGTACGAAAAAGTCTGGGG
>SCTL01000389.1 GCA_004297495.1 Verrucomicrobiota bacterium | reverse complement strand
CATTGCGATAAATCTTCTTCAACCGGAGTGCTGCGGCTCACAGAGCCGCGCTCCGCAAACGGCCCAGATGAAACACGGATTTGGCCCGGAGCGAAAGTCAAAATCCGAAACCCATCGAAATGCGCCGGACTGAACAAAGATACAGCAGGGATTCCCTTTACTTGAAAACCAGCTTTCCCTTAATTGTCGCCCTGATTGAAAAGATTAACTGCCACAATTTTCACCGGCCTGCTGCTGGGTTGTTCCGCCATCACTTTCGCCGCGCTTCCCGTGCCTGATGTTGACGACGGCGGAATCAATCTGCCGCCGGGCTTTCGCGCGCTCGTTGTCGCGGACAATCTCGTGCCGCGCTTCAAGAGCGGTCCGCTGCGTTTCCTCACCGTTGCGCCCAACGGCGACATCTATGCGAAGTTCCATCGTAACGGGCTCGTCGCATTGCGCGACACGAACGGCGATGGCCGCGCGGACGTCATCGAGAAATTCGGCGCGGGCAACGGCACGTGCGTGCTCATGCGCGGGGAATGGCTTTACTATTCGACCACGACCGGCGTCTATCGCTATCCCTACACGTCCGGCGAACTTGTTCCGACCAACCAGCCGCAGACGATTATCTCCGGCCTGCCCGCCGGGCCGCAGCATGACGCAAAAGTTTTCGCGTTCGATGGTGACGGGCAGATGCTCGTCGAAGTCGGCTCGCCATTCAACGTGTTGAGCGATCCCGACCGTCAGCGCGGCGCGAAGGGAAGATCGCCGGAGGCGATTGCGGAATTTCTCCAGACCCACGGCGGCTTCTGGCGATTCGATCCGGATAAATTGAATCAGACGCTGACCAACGGATTTCATTTTTCGACCGGTCATCGTCACTCGCTCGGACTCGCGTGGCAGCCGGCTTCCTCGAATTTCTTCATGTGCATGATGGGCCGCGACAACATGAACATCGTGGACCCTGATCACTACGACGAACTCGACAACGCCGAGCGCGACGCCGAGGAATTTCATCTGCTCAAGGAAGGCGTGAACATCGGCTGGCCTACGACCTACTGGGATCCGATCAAGAAGGCCCGCATGGTCGCGCCCGAATACGGCGGCGACAATCACAAGCGCGATGACAATCCCGCGTTCGACCAACCGGCCATCGCCTTCCCCGCGCACTGGGCGCCGTTGCAGATGTGTCTCTACAACGGCACGCAGTTCCCGGAAAAATATCGCGGCGGAATGTTCCTCGCGTTTCACGGCTCGTGGAATCGCGCGCCGCGTCCGCAGGCCGGCTACAAGGTGGTTTTCATTCCGTTCAACACGAACGGAGTGCCGACGGGCAAGTGGGACGACTTCGCTGAAGGTTTTCCCGGCGTGGAATATTTCACGAACACGCGTGATGCCCGCTATCGTCCGTGTGGTGTCGCGGTCGGACCGGATGGATCGCTCTACATCGGCGAGACGGAAAAGGGCCGCATCTGGCGCGTGATCTACACCGGCGAAAGTTCGCCCGCGAAAAATAGAAATCTGCTGGCCGTCGCCGCCGGGCAGAGCTATGCGCCGATTGACGCCGACACGCCGGGCGGAAAAATCTACGCGCAAATCTGCGCCGCCTGTCACATGCCCAACGGCAGCGGCGTGCCCACGATGCAACCGCCGCTCGCCGGCAGCGCCGTCGTGGCCGGCGACACGGAGCGGCTCATCAATGTTGTCTTGAAAGGCCCAACCGCCGTGTTGCCGCCCGATCGTGAAAAATTTGCAGGCGCAATGCCGCCGTTCAATGTGCTCACCGATGCCGACATCGCCGGCGTGATCAATTACATCCGAGCGAACTTCGCGACCAACGCGCCGAAAGTCACCGTGGAACAAGTCGCCAAGCAACGCGCGAAGCTTTAGCCGGGGCGAAAGCATTCCACCGGAAAGCTAAATCGGTGCGCCGGTGCGAATGGCCGTGCGCAAATCGTCGCTCAGACTCACGCCGGCGGGGGGTGTTTTCGGAAACAGAACTCCGGGGATGTATCTCAGTTGCGCGATGGTCGCTTCGACATCAACCCAATCCAGCTCGAGCGGAATGTTTTCATAGGTCACCTTGCTTCGCTTGACCATCAGCAGCCACAGAACGGCGGCGCAGCCGTGAGTGTCCTGTTTTTTCAGGCGCGAGATTTCCCGGAATGAAAACAGGGACCAACTCAAAAGGCGCGGGCCGGTAAGAATGATCCAGAGAAGAAATCTGGCCTGAACTTTCCGGCGGTGCACATAAGAGTCAACCAGGGAATCGTCCACAGCGGAATCTTCGTGATAGTATTTCTCCGGCTCTCGCTTTTGCGGAATCAGCAGGTTGATGAGAAACATGACCGGAATGATGCCGAGGGTGATCCAAAAACATTTAACGTCCATCCGGGGATCGGTCGAGTCGTGCGTGATGACTCGTAACAGTCCAAAGATGAGGATTCCGCCGGTAACGGTCGCGAGCGGCAGCAGCGCGAGACCCAGCGCCGCGAGCAGCCAGCGATTGCGGATTTGGTGGCGGGTGTGGCGGGTGAGCCAGGCTTTGACGGTTTCGAATTCCATGAGTTTGGCGGCGAGAATAAAAATTTTACCGGCAAAATCAATGAGGGACTGAACAACGTCGGCACTCCTCACTGTTTAATTTGGCAGCCGTGCGCCTTCGCCGGCCACGCGGCGATGAAAAGAATTGTTCCGATGCCCACGCAGCCGATCACGGCAAGATCGCAAGCCGATAGAAGCGTTGCGACTGGCCGGTGATGACGTCGTTCACGAGGAACAGATTACTCGAAACGAACGTCGGCGAGCCGAGGGAGAGCCAACTGCCGGTGGTAAGACTGGTTTTATATTGGACCTGATACGTGCGATTGGCTTGCACGGGGAATGACAACTTCACGGTGGCGGGGTTGAGCAAGGCCGCGCTGCCCGTCGGCGGCACAGTGACAGTCAGCGCGGCGATGTCGCTGATGGTCGAGCCGACGCTGTTGGTCACGAGCACGCGATAGTTGGCCGCGTGAGCGAGCAGCACCGGTGACAGCGTGAGATTCGTGAAGATCTGTCCCGCTACGGCGACGTTGTTGGAGAGCCATTGATAACTCAGCGGCGGAGTGCCCGTCGCTTTCACGGTCAGCGACACCGCTTCGCCGGTGTAGGCGTTGCGGCTTTGCGGCTGGAGCGTAAACGTCGGCGGCGCTGAGAGCGTGTTCGTGCTGTCGGGAGTGGCAGAGCCGGGGAACTCAACGAAGTTGTCCGCGCCGTCAGGCAGACGACCGGACGAAACATCGGTGGACTGAATTCCGAAATCCACCACGTCCAGCAACACGCGATTCGTGTCGTAAATCCGCAACGTTTCGCCGCTGGCGTCGAGACTGAAATGCACGTGGTCGCGTCCGTGGCTGGGATGGCCGTCGGCAAGAAATTCCGCCCAACTCCGCGCGCCGATGAAGCTCAATGGCGGCACGGGCGAAATGGCGAGGCCCGTGACCGACGGATCGTCCGTGAGAAACAATCCGCTCAAGTCCACGGGCTGCGTATTGGTGTTGTAGAGTTCAAACCAGTCGTCGCCGGTGAGCGGCGCGGGCATCCACTCGTTCACGCGCAGGCCGGGCGGCAGCGCGAGCGCGGCAGGCGCGGCGTTTGTCGCGCCCGGGGTCGGCGAAGCGAGCAGTTGCCACGCGCCGTTGCTGCGGCCGATGGACAAGTTTTTCACCTGAACTCCGTAGCCAACCGAATCCACCGGTTGACCGAGCGAGTTGAAAAGATAAACGTCGCCGCTCCCGCCGTTGAGCGCGAAACCGGAATTGTGCGGCCCGGGGGAATTGGTCGTCGCCGCGACCGCGCCGTCGCACCAGATCACCAGGTATCCGCCCGCCGCGAGCGTGGTGCC
>SCTL01000037.1 GCA_004297495.1 Verrucomicrobiota bacterium | reverse complement strand
ATTGCGATGAATAACGCGCTGACAACTACGACGATTCAAGCCTGCGTCAAGGGACACATGTCCGCTTGGCAGCGCTTTGATCTGCCGTTTGGCATCGCGGAGGCAAGTTTCTGAGATAAGACAAAAGATTTTGAGAAACCCGCGGTTGCCAAAAGCGACCGCGGGTTTCGCTTTTTAACCCGGCCGTCGAGTGACGGCCAACACGAAAGGACCAAATGAAGACGAATGAGACGAGAGTGCCGACCCGGTTCGAACCGGAGACGCGTTTCGAGGTTCAGCCGGCTCCGGCGGCGAACTTCCGCGCGACCGAGGTGACCGAACTGGAGCGGTTGAAGACGCGGTTGCTGAAGGAGCGGTTGGCGCGGATCGCCAGCTTGAACACCAACGTGGTGCTGCGCCGCGCGGCCAATGACGCCGCCGCTGTGGCCTGGAGCACGGCGTTTCCGCTGTTGCTCTTCCCGGCGTTGTTTGAAGAAAAGGCGCGCGTCGCGCAATTGCAGGCTGCCCGGCAGTCGCAAGTGCGCGCGCGCAGCCTCGACCTGCTCGCCGCATGAACCTGCTTACCCACAACTACGAATCCCAGCCGATGGGAAGCCGCTGTCCGTTGCGAATGCGCTCGCGCGTCGCCACCGACACCGGCTTCTCCTCGCGCCGGGTAATTTCCTGAACGCCGGGCGGCCGCATTGCGACCGGATTGGAAGCATCGGTCGCCCGCGTTCAGGGTACGAATCACGCGCAGCCACGCGGGGTGCAACTGCGCGAAAAAGCGCAGACCGCCTTGCGACAATCTGCGCTTTGAGAATCACCGCAGGCGTTTATTTCTTTTCGCCTTCCTTGCTTTCGCCTTCCTTCTTCTTGCCGATTTTGGCGGCGTCGGCCCACTTCTGCTTGTCTTCCTTGGTCATCTTGGACTTTTCTTCCTTGTCCAGTTTGCCGTCCTTGTTGGTGTCGTATTTCTCAATGAGGGCCTTGTGTTCGGCGGAGACTTCATGCTTCTTTTCCTTGGCTTCTTGCGCATTCACGGCCAGCGCCAGCGCGCAGGTGAAACACAGGGCAACGAGTAGTTTTTTCATATATTATCAGCTTTTACAGCCTTGCGACTTGGACCGTCGCGACCTGGAGGGAAATGATTGCAATGATCCATTGATCCCGCAGTTTCCCCAGCCGGCGAGCTGTCTGGTTTTATTGACGCCTAATCCGCCGCTTTGTTCAAGCATTCCTGGGATTCCACCGGTTCAACTGGCGGTGGTGGCGGCCAGTTTCTCGCGCAATCGGTCCATGTTGGCCTCGATGCGGTTGAGGTAATCGTTCGGCCCTTCGGGAAACGGGCGGTTGAGAAACCGGTAAAGCCCGCCGAAATCCTTGGTGAGTTTGGGCAGAACATATTTTTCCCAGAACACCGGCGTCTTCTGCATCAGATCGTGCGCGCTGGAAAAAAGACTGATGAAATGCGTGCGCTCTTTGAGATGATGCGCCGCTTCGGCAAATTCGGAAAAGAGCACGGGCAGTTTCTCCACGTAATCCTGCGCCGCCATCTGTCCCAACAGGTCCGCCGTGCCGAGCGCATGACCGACGACCTTCTCCATTTCACTGCCAAACGGAATGACGCTCAAGGCGGCGTCCACACCGGTGCAATGAATCATGTTCTGCACCGATTGAATATCCGCCGCGCTGAATCCTTTTTCCGCCAGCAGGTGCGCGGCGAATTCCGCGCTGCGTTCCACGTGCACCGCGGTGAACTTTGCGCCCGTGCCTTCATGGTCGCCGCGCTGCTTGAGATAGCCCGTGTCGTGCAACAGAATCGCGAGCAGGCCGAGTTGAAACATCCGTTGCGTGATGGGCGGATGGGTGCCCGAGAGAAACCGTCCGTGCAGCAGGCGGGCCATGCACAACGTGCCCTGCATCGTGTGTTCGAGGTCGTGATATTTCGCGTCCACCGCCTGATAGTTGGCGTGATTGCCCGTGAAACACTCGATGGTCCAGCCGAAGACGCGCGGGATGAACATCGGATCGCCATTGGGAAACATGGCGAGATAGGCCGCTTGCACTTCCACCTCAACGGCCGTCGGGTCTTTCGTATTGACCGGTGTGAACATTTATTCGCGCGGACTTTAGCGGCGGTCTCGGCGCGAGGCGAGTATTTTTGAGTCAGGTCACTCGGAAATCCAGCGGTCGTAAACCCGCTCGCCGAGATACTCGTAGCCGTGGTCTTGCAAGGGCGTTC
>SCTL01000388.1 GCA_004297495.1 Verrucomicrobiota bacterium | reverse complement strand
GCGTCATCGGCCCGGTCAAGCCGGCATGCAGGAGCGGCTTCTGGTTTTGCGTGCCGACGATGTTCAGCGCGCCGAGCAACGCACTCTTGGCCGAGTTGTCCACGGCCAGGCTGTAATCGCATTTCAAATCGAGCAACGGCGTGCTCTGCCCCTCGCGCGACGCGCGAAACTGCGCGACCGAAAGATTGCCGATGAGCGAAAGCAGATTTCCGTTCTTGGTCAACTCGATGTCGGAACTGGCGTTGATGCTGGTCTCGCCAAAATCCAGACCGCTGCTGGCCGCGGCGAGATTCAGCACTTGGCTGTTGAGCGCGACGATTTCAAATTTCAATTTGGCTTCGCGCTTGGCGGGATCGAGCGGCCCGCTCAAGCGGAGTTCGCCCAGCGACGCGGCGGCTTTGGTGAACTTGAGCGAGAGCGACTTGATTTCCGCGGGCGTGGTTTCGGCATGAAGGTTCGCCGTGAAGTCCCGCAGCTCGGCGAGCGAACCGCCGGCCTTCTCGACGTGGAAGGAACTGTCGCCGGTCACCGACGCGGGTTGCAAATCTGCCGCGAGCGAGAAGGTGAACGAGCCGGAAAGTTTTGCGAGCAACGAATCGGTCGGCGGCCCGGCGCGCAGCGAATTTTGCAAGGAAACCACGGCGGCAATTTCCGCTTTGCCGGTCGCGTTGTTCTTGATGTCGCGGGCGGTGAAGGAAAGCTGGCTGATCTCCGAAACAGTTTCGCCACCCGTGGGCCGCTGCTTCACGTGGCGAATCCTGGCGTCGGTCAGCTTCGCCAGTTTGAGGTTGAGCGTTGGTGGCTTGGCTGATTTGGCCTGGTCGCTCGCGGCGGATTTTTGCGCCTGAAGCAGGGCGTCGAGATTGCTCGAACCGTCCGCGTGCTCGACCACTGATATTTCCGGACTCGCCAGGCTGACTTCATCCACGTCAATGTTTCCGCGCAACAACGAGAACACACTGCAACGCACGCTGACGGTTTTGACGGCCAGCAAAGTCTCGCGGCCTTTCGGGGTGACGCTCACCCCGTCGAGTTGAATGAGCGAGAACGGGCGGATGGCCGCGCGCGTTACTTTGACTTCGGCATTGAGCGCCGCGCTGACTTTGGGGACGACGAAGGATTGGAAAAACGCATTGCTCGTCACCACGAAGTATCCGCCCACCGCCAGCAGGAGCACCACCAGCAGCAAGCCGACCGCGACTTGTGGTCCGATTCTCCGGCGTGGACGCGCGGCGCCTTGTTTGATGTTGATCGCTGCCATTTTGTTGTGACTCTCGTTGCCCTTGAACCTCGAAACGCCCAGCAAGTTAATCAGGCGACGCTCCAATTCAATCGCATATTCGGAAAGTCCGCAGGATTCATTCCGCAAAAACCATCATCCCCAAACAAAAAAGCCCCGCGCGAGGCGGGGCTTAAGATTGGTTGCGGGGCTGGGATTTGAACCCAGGACCTCAAGGTTATGAGCCTTGCGAGCTACCAGGCTGCTCCACCCCGCGATCCGAAGAGCCGACATAATGCCGCAGAATTTTCCCGGCGCAAGAGCTTTGTTGTGCGGGGAACGAAAAAGCGCATGTCTCGATCAGAACAAATCGCCTTTCAAGGCGCGAATGCCGTTGATCAGAAACTGAACCGCCACCGCCGCCAGCAAAAGCCCCATGATGCGCGTGAAAATTTTCAGGGCAATCGGATTGAACCACCGCGCGCCGTGCGCGGCGAAACGAAAAATCAGAAAGCTCGCGAAGGACACGAGCACGATGACGATATAAAGCCCGGCGTGTTGTGCCACGCCGTCCGCCTGGTTCTGCAAAAGAATCGCCGTGGAGATCGCGCCCGGGCCGGCGAGCATCGGAAACGCGAGCGGCGTGATGGCGATGTCTGTCTTCTCCGCGCCGGCGTGGGTTTCCTCCGTCGTCTCCTGCACGCGCGAGCGTTGCGCGCGCAACATGTCCAGCGCGACGATGAGCAGCACGATGCTCGCGGCGATTTGAAATGCCGGCATCGTGATGCCGAGAAAGCGGAAAATCATCTGGCCCGCGATGGCGAACACGAGCAGCACGACCGCCATCACGAAACACGCCAGCCGCGCCATGCGGATGCGTTGCTCGGGCGTGTCGTTGGGCGTCATCGCCAGAAACGCCGGCACGGTCGCGATGGGATCAATGATCACAAACAGCGAACTCGCCGCCAGCAGCGTGTAGCCGATGAGGGTGGAGGCGTCCGGGTTCATGCGGAACAGGGACACATCACGGCGTCCGACATGCCGTGGACGATTTTTTTGTCGGCGGGAACAATCGTGGCGAGCACACCGCCGAGCGTCGGGCGCGCGGCGTCGCCTTCACCCGCGACAAAATAATACGGGCACAGCCGCGCGCGGCCTTTCATCGGCACTAGTTCGTGCTTCGCGAAATCAAACCACGACGTCTCGACGAGCGCGGGTTTGTGAAACCGTTGCAGCACGCGCGGCGATTGTTCGAAATGCGCCAGCGCGTCGTCCACAGCCTTCGCCCAATCCTCGTGCGACAAATCGCTGCCGAGAAAAACGCCGCGCGCGCCCCACGCGTGTTGCGAGAAGCCGGAGACTTTCAGGATCAACTCGCGTTCCCTCTGCGACATGAGCTTGAGTTGATTCCAATCCGTGAGGCCGAGTTCCGGAATCGCTCCGTGCGGCGGCAGCGGCGACGGATCCACCACCCACGAATACGGAATGTGTTGCTTGAGACGATTGAGAAAGCCTTCGCCCAG
>SCTL01000387.1 GCA_004297495.1 Verrucomicrobiota bacterium | reverse complement strand
TTTGTCACTGGCGAACTTGGCTTTCGCGTTTCCGATCTCGACGTCGCGCACCCAATGAATGTCGTTCAACCCACGATACTGCTGCACGATGATTACGTGGACGCGATTTGATTTCGCGGCTTCGGCAATGCCAAGTGTTGCCGTGATTTTAGTCGCGCGTTCGTTGATGGTGCGAAGATAGGCGACGCCTTTTTCTTCCGGCTGGGTCGGGGTATTTGTTTCGTCGGCGAAAACGGTGGTGAGCGACGCGAGAAAAATGAACGCGAGAAAAACTATCGTGGCGTTCTCCCTCACCCTGACCCTCTCCCGCTGGGAGAGGGAACAGCGATCGTGCGCTCCTGGGCTATTGGGTGGCTGCCCCGCGAATCCAGCGCCTCGCTTCGCCGATGAGCGGCAAACGATTCTCCCTCTCCCAGCGGGAGAGGGCTGGGGTGAGGGAGAGCCGTGCAAGAAAGAGAAGCGGTTCATTTGTTTGGGTTGTTGAAATTCCATTCAGTGTTCAATTTTCACGCCAACAACTTCGTCACCAGTTCCCCATGCACATCCGTCAGCCGGAAATCACGGCCCTGGAAACGATACGTCAGCTTCGTGTGATCAAAGCCCAGCAAGTGCAACATCGTCGCGTGCAAGTCATGCACATGGACCTTGTCCTGCGTCACGTTGAAACCAAAATCATCGGACTCGCCAATCGTCACTCCGCGTTTCACACCGCCGCCCGCCAGCCACATCGTGAAACAATTCGGATGATGATCGCGCCCGTCGCCGTCCTTGTCCTGCACCATTGGCGTGCGACCGAATTCGCCGCCCCACACGACCAGCGTGTCGTCCAACATGCCGCGTTGCTTCAGGTCCTTGATGAGCGCGGCGGCGGCCTGGTCGGTGTCTTTGCAGTTTTGCGCGATGTCTTTCTTGAGCGCACCGTGTTGGTCCCAAGCTTCGTGGAAAATCTCGATGAATCGCACGCCCTTTTCCGCCATGCGCCGCGCGAGCAGGCAGGCGTTGGCGAATGAGCCTTTGCCGGGTTCAGCGCCGTACATCTCCAGCGTCTCTTTTGATTCCTTCGTGATGTCCATCACGTCGGGCGCGACGGTCTGCATCCGCGCGGCGAGTTCAAACTGGTTGATGCGCGTGGCAATCTCCGGATCGCCCACCACGTCGAGGTGCTGCTGATTCAGATTTTTGATGGAGTCGAGCGTCGCGCGCTGGATTTGATCGTCCACGCCTTTCGGATTTGAAAGATAAAGCACCGGATCGCCGACGCTGCGGAACATCGTGCCCTGATGCACCGACGGCAAGAAGCCCGGCCCCCAGTTGCCCGCGCCTGCGCTCGGACCTTTCTTCCCCGTGCTGAACACCACGAACGCCGGCAAGTCCTGCGACTCCGTGCCCAGTCCGTAACTGCACCACGCCCCCATGCTCGGACGGCCAAACTGTTGCGTGCCCGAGCTCATCAGCAATTGTCCCGGCGCGTGATTGAACGCGTCCGTGTGCATGGATTTCACGATGGCGATGTCGTCCACCACCGTCGCGAGATGCGGCAGCAACTCGGACAACTCCGCGCCGCACTGGCCGTGCTTCGCGAACTTGAATTTCGGTCCGAGCAACGTGGAACTCGGGCTGATGAACGCCGCGCGATAATCCTTGATCAACTCGGCGGGCGGCAACGTGCCGTCGAACTTCGCAAGCTGCGGCTTGTAATCGAACAACTCCAGATGACTCGGCGCGCCGGCCATGAAGAGGAAGATCACTCGCTTCGCCTTCGCCGGAAAATGCGGCTGCTTGGGCGCGAGCGGATTTCCCGGCGCGAGCGTGGCCAGTCCGGTTTCGCGAAACAAACTTCCCAGCGCAATCGCGCCGAGGCCAACGCCGCACTGCTGGAAAAACCAGCGTCGCGTGATCTCGCGCGGATTTTTGCCGTGATAAAGATGGTCCTGGCAGTTCATTGGAAAATGAAGAATGGAGAATGATGAATGTTGAAGGACGGGAAAAGTTTGTGGCAACGCCCGCCCTCACCCCGGCCCTCTCCCCCGGGTAGAGGGAGAAACGCCCGCCGCGCCAATTGTGAGCGAACCGCAGCTGACGTTCGGGCGTTTGCCCAATCCCAAAGGGATTGCATCATCCAGCCCAGGGTTGCGAGGAACGAGCTACCCTGGGTAGGCGACGAAAAAGACATCAACCCCAACGGGGTTGAATCCTGTTGGCTTGCGACGGGCGCTGCAACCCCGTTGGGGTTGAGGGAAAAATCTTCGGCTGACCCAGGGTAGCTCGTTCCTCGCAACCCTGGGCTGAGTGCTGGAATCCCGTTGGGATTCGTCCGAGCCTCTGCGTTGCGATTTGCAGAACAAGGTTTGTGTTTGGTCTGTTTCATTCCTTCGTAATCGTTTCGTCGAGATTCAGCAACACGCGCGAGACGACGGTGTAGGCGGCGAGCTGCGTGGGCGTGGCGTTCGCGGGCAATTTGCCGCTCAACTCGTTTTTGACCGATGCAAGGTCGCTCGCGCTCACCCAGCCGTCGCTGATGTGTTGTCTCTCCTTCTCCAGCAAAGAGAGCAGTTCCTTGCGCTCGCCATCGGTCGGCGGACGCGACACGGCGCGGCGGAAGGCAAAATCAATCCGCTCTTTGTCGCTCGCGCCGCCCTCGGCCAAAGTTTTTCGCGCGAGCGCCTGGGCACATTCCATGAACGTGGTTTCGTTCAACGAGACGAGTGCTTGCAGCGGCGTGTTGGAGCGGCCCCGGCGCACGCAGGAGAAATCTCCGTTCGGCGCGTCGAAGGTTTGCAGCAATGGATATGGCACGGAGCGGAAACGGAAAATGTAGAGGCTGCGACGATAGCGATCCTCGCCAGTGGACACGGGCCAATCTTTCGGGCCGTAGCTGACGGGCGGCTGAAACAAAAATTCCGGCGCGGGCGGAAAAACACTTTTGCCGCCGAGTTCGGGATTCAGCAATCCGCTGCTCGCGAGCGCGATGTCGCGGACAATCTCGCCCTCGACGCGGAAGCGCGGCCCGCGCGCGAGCAGACGATTGTAAGGATCGCGTTCATAAAGCTCCGGCGTGACGTGGGAGCTTTGGCGGTAGGTCGAAGAGAGAACGATGAGTTGGTGGAGGTGTTTAATGCTCCAAGGTTTCGTAGCAGCCGACGTGAGTCGGCTCATTTCAACTTCAGACTCCTCAGTTAGAGCGGACTCACGTCCGCTGCTACCGGGTGACATAAACTCACACGCCAGCCAGTCGAGCAGTTCAGGATGCGACGGCAGGCCGGCGCGCGTGCCGAAATCCTCGGACGATTCGAGCAAGCCCGTGCCGAAGTAACATTGCCACACGCGATTCACAAACGAGCGCGCAGTCGTGGGAGATTTTTTATCCGTGAGCCAACGAGCCAGCGTGAGACGTGAGCCGTCGGTATCGGGCGGCAGTTGATGGAGAAACGCCGGCACGCCGGCTTTCACTTCATTGCCGGGCTTGAGGAAATCACCGCGTTTGAGCAGGTGCGTCTCACGCGGCTCGTCGCGAGCCATGAGCGTCAATTGGGTTTCAGCTTCCGGCCATTGCGTCCAGAGTTTTTCTATCTTCCCATTCACTTCCGCAAACTCAGGCTGCGTCGTGCGCCAGTAACTGAATACAGCGGCGATCTGATGCGGCGAACGCTTCGCGCGCGGAATCGCTAGAATGTCGCGCACACGCTTGGGCACGGAGTCAGCGACGATCGGCCCGGCGTTGGTCGTCACGCTGAGGCGGAAGCGTCCGAGGTTGTAAGTCTGGTGCGCGTCGTTGACCGCGCCGCCGTGACGTTGCACCACGCGGATGTCCCAGATCGTGCCGTTGGTGAAGCCCGCGGGCGTGGTACATTGGAACACCGCCACGCGATCCGCGTTCCTGCGGCCCGGCCCGGCGTCAATGCCCCACGCGGTGTTCTCGTCGTTGTCGTTGGCAAATGTCACCGGCCCGACGACGCGGTTCGTGAGCGTCTTGTCGTAATGCTCCGCCGTGAGTTTGGATTCAGGCATCCCAAAATCCGCGGTGACGTTGCTGAACTTCACGCGTGTCTTGTTGGTCTCAGCGACCGGCGATGTGTCCACCGTGAATTCGGTGAGCGCACAAATTCCTTTGAGCGAACGGCCCGGGCCGTTGCACGGAAGATTCGGGTCGGTCAGCAACTCGAAGCGAAACGCCGTGATGTTCTGCAGATCGTTGGTGAGCCAGAAATGCGGCGCGGATTTTGCGATGGAGTAACCCTGAGCGAGAAATGAACCGTCCGGTTGGAGCCGATATTTTTGTCCGCCGGTGGTGATTTCTTCGATTTCGGGGCGGATCACCGTCCACTGAGTTTGATTCGTCGTGACGGAGTTTTCCCACTCGGCCATTCGCTCCGCCCAATCCGATGTGCGATGGCGCAAACCTTCTTCCAGATCGCGCATCTCGCGGGACAGATTCGCCACGAGCATTTGTTCCTGCGGCGTGTAAACAATGCGTTGTGCTTCGTGGTCGTTGTTCAGGAACGCGAAGAGCCGGTAATAATCCTCCTGGTAAATCGGATCAAACTTGTGGTTGTGACATTGTGCGCACTGAATCGTCAGCCCGAGCACGCTTTTGCCGATGGCGTCCATGCGGTCGAACATCGCCTCCATGCGGAATTGCTCGGGGTCAATGCCGCCTTCCTCGTTCACCATCGAGTTGCGGAGAAAGCCGGTGGCGACGATGTCATCTTGTGTTGCGTTTGGCAG
>SCTL01000386.1 GCA_004297495.1 Verrucomicrobiota bacterium | reverse complement strand
AAGCGGGAGATGTTTCCTCCGTTTCCTCTGTTAGCTCCTGTTCAGTCCGCCTTCACCGGTTTCTTCTTCCAGTAATTCGCCAGCACGGAGCCGCTCACATTCATCCACGGACTGAAGATCGCCGCCGCGAGGCCCACCGTGCCCAGCTTGCCCATCGCGCCCGCGAGGCCGGACGCCATCCCGCCGTTCTGCAGGCCGACCTCGAACGCCACCGAGCGCGCGGAGTTTTTGTCCAACCCGGCGGCGCGGCTCAGCCAGTAGCCGAAGCCGTAGCCCGCCGCGTTGTGCAGCGCCGCCGCGAGGAACAGCAGCGCGCCGACCTTCAGCAGGTTGTCGCGCCCCGCCGCCGTGGTGACGGTGGTGAAATAAACGATGCCCGCCATCGAGGCCACGGGCATCCAACTGTCCAGCCGCGTGAACCAGCGCGTGAGCCAGTGGTAAACCACGCCGATGACGACCGCGCTCAACAGAAAGTCAAAGATGCCGAGCGCCACGAGTGCGTCGGGGCTGACGTTCGCCTTGAAATAATTCCAACCGCCCAGCGCCAGAAATGCGAGCCACGCTGCGCCGAATGCGGCGAGGAGAAAAATAATTGTTCGCCCAACTGCGCCACACACATTCCCCCTCATCCGTCCTGCGGACACCTTCTCCCCCACCGGGGGAGAAGGATGGGATGAGGGGGCGCTGTCTGTAACAACGACCGGGGCAAAGTAAGAGTCCACTTTGTTTTCCGAAATTTTCAAGTAGTCATGAATCAGCGCCGCGCCGATGGGCACGAGGACGATCTTGATGATCTCCATCATCATGTTGAAGAACTTCACCTCCACCATCGTGCCGGCGAGGAGTTTCATCAGCAGCGGCGTCATGAGCGGCGCGACCATCGTGGTGATGGCGGTGACGGTGACGGAGAGAACGAGGTTGGACTTGGCGATGTAGGCCATGACGTTCGACGCCAGCCCGCTGGAGCACGAGCCGATGAGGATGATGCCCGCCGCAATCTCCGGCTCGAAATGGAAAATCTTCGTCAGCGCCAGCCCGACCAGCGGCATCACGGAGAAATGGCAGACGATGCCGACAAGCACGCCGCGCGGCGCTTTCACGATGCCGGTGAAGTCGTGCAGGCTCATCTGCGTGCCCATGCCGAACATCACCGTCTGCACGACGATGAGGATGAGCCATTTGTTCCGCAGGTCGAAGTCGCCGACGTGGAGGAACGTGGCGGGATAGATCATCGCCGCCGTGACTGCCGCGATGATCCATGCGGTGAACTGGTAACCGCGCAGCTTCGGGCTGAAGCGCAGGCTGATAGCGAGCGCCACAGTGAGGAGGACGGCAATGGGTTGCCAGATGTTCATTTCGTTGGTAGCAGCGGACGTGAGTCCGCTCATTCTAATTTCAGAAATCAAATAGAGCCGACTCACGTCGGCTGCTACAGGATCACAAAACGGTTGCCAGATAATCCACCGCGATGCCGGGGCTCGCGAGAATCGGCACGCATTTGTCTGCCGGCGCAAGTGTGTCCACCACGCGCGCCATCGAAGCCTGCGCCAGCACGATGACGTCCACCTGCCGCGACAATTCCCTGAGCGCCGCCGCAACCTTCGCGTCGTGCGTCGCGCCATCGCCGGACATCAAAGCTTCAAACGCGCCTTCAACCAATTTTGAATTGAGTTCAATCTGTTTTCCCGCGAGCGCCGCGCGGCGTCGAATCAAATCCGCCGTCGGCTCAAGCGTCGTCGAGAGTGTTGCGATCACGCCGATGCGATTGCCCGTCGCCACGGCTTTATCGGCCATCGGCTGGTCCACGCGCAACACCGGCACGCCCATCAACTTCGCGCCCGCCTCCACCGCCGGCCCGATGGACGAACACGTGACCATGATGTAATCCGCGCCCGCCAGCTCGGCGGATTCCAGATAGCTGGCCACACGCCGCGAAATTGTCGCCGTGAGCGAGCCGGCTTCCCGGATGCCTTTCACCAGCGAGTCGTCCGCGATGTTGAACACCTCCACGTTCGGCAACTTCTCTTTGCACAGCGCCGCGAACACCGGCACGAGCGTGGCCGACGTGTGGACCAATCCGAGTTTCTTGCGTTTCATAAAATCATTTAACAGGAGCTAACGGAGGAAACAGAGTTCGGAAAAATCTTTTCTCCGTTAACTCTGTTTTCTCCTGTTCAAGTTTTCCCGTGTTTCACGATCTCAAAATAATTCTCCGCGCCGACCTGTCCGCCCTTGAACACGACTTCGCGTCCGTCTATCGGCGACTTCGGCGCGTGTGCGCGGCACAACGGCGCCCCCGGCGTCAGCGGCGCGATCATCTCCAACGCCTCGATGCCCAGCGCCCGCGCCGCGTAACTGGAAGTATCGCCACCGGCAATACACATGCGACCGACCTTGCTTTGCTGAATCGCGTCCCGCAAAACTTTGCCCAGCGCCGAGCCGAGGATTTCTGCCGTGCGACCTTTGAGCTTTGCCGCAACGCGCTTGTCCGAGCCGCTCTTGGTCGAGTGAACGATGACACTGCACCCGGCCTGCAACAATTTCGCGGCAGCAGCGGCGGCGCGTTGAATCTCTTTCGGCGCGGTCTTTGCATTGGCCAAAGCGACGGCATTCAGCGGAACTTCGGCGAAGCCGTGTTTCAGCACCCACTCGATCTGCCCACTCGTTACCGGCGAGCAACTGCCCGAGCCGACGAGGATTTGATTGGTAGGGCCGACCTGCCGGTCGGCCAGGACGCGCGGCAGCGCGTCCCGGCCAGTCCAATGCGCCGCCAGCGCCATCTCAATGCCGGACGAACCGACGGAGAACAGCGGTCGTCCCGCGCTCGCGTAGCCATCAATAAGTCCACCGATAAGTGCGAGGTGTTCGACGGTGAGCGTATCGAAAAGGATTACGTCCGGCTTTTCTGCGAGCAACTTGGCAAACGCGGCGCGAGCTTCTTTGGCGGGCAACACCACTTTCAAAATGTCGAACAGCGCGATGCGTTTCTTGGTTTGTTTGGCGAGATGCACACGCAAATCGGCCTCGGTCATCGGCGTAACGGGGTGCTTGCTGATGGACGGATGCCGGTCGAGCCGATGAATCGCGCCTGTGCTGCCGATGCCGTAACGCGCGAAGTGCTGGCCGAAAACCGTGTAGCGTCCGAGCGCCGGCGCGGCGACGAGCAGCGGAACGAACGGCGCGGGAAAAATCTTCGTGGCCACATCCATCACCCGCCCGATGCTGCCGATGTGCGGCGCGGAATCGAAGGTGGAGCAGACCTTGTAGTGAACGTGCCGCGCGCCGAGCTTCTTGAGCGCAAGGAAGGCGGGCTTGAGTTCGCGTTCCATTGCCTTCGGCACGAGTGAACGGGTTTTGCCCGCGACGCCGACGGCTTGCAGGCCGGGAAATTTCTTCAATTGCGCGGGCGTGGGCGGCTTGATGAACAACGCGGTGCGAACGCCAGCCAGAGTGAGT
Source organism: Verrucomicrobiota bacterium (assembly GCA_004297495.1). Classification (GTDB taxonomy): domain Bacteria; phylum Verrucomicrobiota; class Verrucomicrobiia; order Limisphaerales; family JADLHS01; genus SCTL01. The sequence continues at coordinate 1,181 of SCTL01000386.1, read as the reverse complement.
TGCTCCAGCGCATCGGTCGAACCGGTAAAGTCGTCGCCGTAGAATGTCAGGAGGAGCTTGCTCATGGCTGACAGCCGGAACATCGAACATTCAACTCCCAACATTCAACCCTCAACGAAGCGCGCGGGCGGCCAGCCTTGCATGTTCGGCGTTGAATGTTGAATGTTGAATGTTTCATTTCGCCTTCCCAAACTTCTCCACAGACTTTTTCAGTTCAGGATATTTCGCCGCCGCTTGGTCCATCGTCAGTCCTTCGACGGCGGCCTCCCACCACTTCTGCAGCGAGCGCACACCTGCCGCCGGGCCATCGGGATGCGCCATGATACCGCCGCCGGCCATGTAAAGCAGATCAACGGTCTTGGTGCGGCGATAGGTTTCGCACGCCTGCCCGCCCCATTGGCCGGAGGAGATGACGGGGAGCACCAAACGATCTCCCCTCACCCGGCCTTCGGCCACCCTCTCCCCATCGGATGGGGAGAGGGACGGGGTGAGGGGCGCGCGGAACAATGGTCGCAAACACGCCTCGATTGAGCGAACGACGGAATCGTCGCTCTCCCAAAACTTGTTCGCGATGCCGTTGACGTGGAGTTGATCCACGCCCGCGAGCCGCCAGAGTTTTTGATACGCGGGAAACTCGATGCCGAGCAGCGGATGGCGGTTCAACATCCCCCAGCCGTTGCGATGGCCGTGAATGGCGATCGCGCCGTGGTCGCAAATCTTTTTCGCACCACTCAAACCGACGCTGTTGAGCGAGATCATTGCACACGTGCCGCCGGATTTTACGACTTTGTCGTAGTGACGTTGCATGGCGTCCAGCTCATCGCTGACATTGAAGGCATACATCACCTTCTTGCCGGTGCGGTCGGCGTGTGCGTTGATGACCCGCATGATGGCATCAACGCGTTCGTCGAACGGCGAGTGCGGCGGATCGGCCATCAGTTCGTCGTCTTTGATGAAATCAATTCCCGCCTCAGCGAGCGTCTTGACCAGCTCCGCCGTTTGCTGCGGCGTCATGCCGATGCTGGGCTTGATGATCGTGCCGATGAGCGGGCGGCTCTCGACGTTCGTCAGCTTGCGACAGCCCGCGACGCCAAACTTCGGCCCGCGAAAATGTTTGGCGAACGACGGCGGCAATTCCAAATCCATCAGCTTGAGGCCGGTGAACGCGGTGATCTCGTAAA
>SCTL01000385.1 GCA_004297495.1 Verrucomicrobiota bacterium | reverse complement strand
AGCGATCCGTCGGCTTCGGATTCACGCCCGCTCTACGATCAATCGCCCTATATCATCAACCTGGATTTGAGTTACGAACGCGCCAGTTCCGGCACTTCCGTGACCGTGGGCGCGAACCTGACCGGCGAACGCATTGTGCTCACGAAAGTTCTTGGACAGGATATTTACGAACATCCGCCCGTCAGTCTCGACGCCGCCATCAGCCAGAAGTTGTGGAAGCATTGGACGGCGCGATTCAGCGTGAAGAACATTCTCGATGACACTTACCGCAAGACTTACGGGCAGAGCTTCGACGGCAACATTTACGAGAGCTACAAACGCGGTCGGACCTACGGCGTTTCGTTGAGCACGGAATTCTGAGTTGCGCCGCGCCGCGCTACGTCGCCCGCTTCGTTACCACTTTGTCACATGTCCGCAATGCAAGCGTAATGCGGCTTTCTCAAAATCTTCGGCGAATGGAAATTCAACCCCCATTCGTATCTCGAAATACAAACTTGAACACGAAATGAAAAACTCACTCCTCCGGAAGGGCTTTGCTTCTGCGCTCGTGGGCGCCGGGCTGCTGCTGCTGACCTCCGCCGCGCGCGCGGAATATCCCACCAATGTCGTCTCGCAGATTTTGACGGGCACGAACACCTGGTATCACACCAACACTTATTGGCTGAACGGCGCGGTGTTCGTGATGAGCAACGCGGTGCTGAACATCGAGGCGGGCACGATCATCAAAGGCCACAACCTCGGCGGCCAGGGCACGAACGTCGGCGCGCTCTACATTTGTCGCGGTGGGAAAATCTACGCGGAAGGTACGCCGCATCATCCGATCATCTTCACCGCGGACGTGGACGACACGACGCTGCCCGATGATCTGGACATCTACGCGCGCGGCTTGTGGGGCGGGTTGGTGCTCTTCGGCAACTGCGTGCTCAACGGCACGGTGGACGCGGGCGGCAACGCGGCCAGTCCGAAGTATGAAGTGTATGAAGGCTTGACCGACATCACGCTGGGTGGCCAGCAGGTGTTTCGTTTTGGCGGCAACAACGACGACGACAACTCGGGCGTGTTGCGTTACGTCTCCATCCGGCACGGCGGCACAGTGCTCGCGCCCAACAAGGAGATCAACGGTCTATCGCTCGGCGCGGTCGGACGCGGAACTACCATCGAATATGTGGAGTCGTACGCGGCGGCGGACGACGGGTTCGAGTTCTTCGGCGGGACGGTGAACACGAAGTATCTGGTGAGTTCGTTCAACGACGACGACAGCTTCGACGTGGACATGGGTTATCGCGGGACGAACCAGTTCTGGTTTGCGATTCAAGCGCCGGACAAGCGCAACTACGGAATGGAGTTGAACAATCATCCGAACGAGTTGAGCCAGACGAACCAGTTGCTGCCGGCGGCGGACTTCAAGGTGTACAACCTGACGATCATCGGCTCGGGCTCGGTCAACAACACAAACGTGAACGGCGGGGCGAATCATGCGATTGCGCTGCGTCCGTGGGTGGGACCGAAGATCTACAATGCAATCTTCACGGACTTCAACGCGCAAGGCGTGTTGCTGGACACTCAGAACGGCATCACGGCGACGCAGGCGGTGACGGGGGCGTATGCGCAATTGCACAACACACTGTGGTGGGGCTTCACGCGCGGTTCGGGCAGCACGACGATTGACAACACGATCACGAACCTCGGTCGCAACACAGTGGCGACGAACTTTTGGACGGACACGAGCCTGACCAACGAGATCAGCGATCCGTTGCTGGCGAGCATCAGCCGCACAAACAGCGGCGTTTATCTCGATCCGCGCCCGGCGGCGGGCAGTCCGGCTTACAGTGATTACGCCGCCACGCCCAGCGATGGTTTTCTCACGCCGGTCAATTATCGCGGTGCGTTCGGGTCGAACGATCTCTGGATTGATCATTGGACCGCGCTCGCGGAATACGGAATTCTCCAACGCGCGGCCATTCAGACCAACGTCGTCTCCCAAATTCTCACCGGCACCAATAATTGGTATCGCACCAACACTTATTGGCTGAACGGCGCGGTGTTCGTGATGAGCAACGCGGTGCTAAACATCGAGGCGGGCACAATCATTAAAGGCCACAACCTCGGCGGCCAGGGCACGAACGTTGGCGCGCTCTACATCTGTCGCGGTGGCAAAATCTACGCAGAAGGCACGCCGCAGAATCCGATCATCTTCACCGCGGACGTGGACGACACGACGTTGCCCGATGACGTGGACATCTACGCGCGCGGGTTGTGGGGCGGTCTGGTGCTCTTCGGCAACTCCGTGCTCAACGGCGCCGTGGACGCGGGCGGCAACGCGGCCAGCCCGAAGTATGAAGTGTATGAAGGCTTGACCGACATCACGCTGGGCGGCCAGCAGGTGTTTCGTTTCGGCGGCAATGACGACGACGATAACTCCGGCGTGTTGCGTTACGTCTCCATCCGGCACGGCGGCACGGTGCTCGCGCCCAACAAGGAGATCAACGGTCTGTCACTGGGCGCGGTAGGTCGCGGTACGACCATCGAATATGTGGAAGCGTACGCGGCGGCGGATGACGGCTTCGAATTTTTCGGCGGGACGGTGAACACGAAGTATCTGGTGAGTTCGTTCAACGACGACGACAGCTTCGACGTGGACATGGGCTATCGCGGGACGAACCAGTTCTGGTTTGCGATTCAAGCGCCGGACAAGCGCAACTACGGGATGGAGTTGAACAATCATCCGAACGAGTTGAGCCAGACGAACCAATTGCTGCCGGCGGCGGACTTCAAGGTGTACAACCTGACGATCATCGGCTCGGGCTCAGTCAACAACACGAACGTGAACGGCGGGGCGAATCATGCGATTGCGCTGCGTCCGTGGGTGGGGCCGAAGATTTACAACGCGATCTTCACGGACTTCAACGCGCAAGGCGTGTTGCTGGACACACAGAACGGAGTGACAGCGACGCAGGCGGTGACGGGCGCGTATGCGCAACTACACAACACACTGTGGTGGGGCTTCACGCGCGGTTCGGGCAGCACGATCATTGACAACACGATCACGAACCTCGGTCGCAACACGCTGGCGACGAACTTCTGGACGGACACAAGTCTGACCAACGAGATCAGCGATCCGTTGTTGGCGAGCATCAGCCGTACAAACAGCGGTGTTTATCTCGATCCGCGCCCGGCAGCGGGCAGCCCGGCTGCAAACAACTTCGCTTCGGTTCCGAGTGGATTGACCACGGCGAGTTGTCGCGGTGCGTTCGCTTCGGGACGTGGCAACTGGGCGGCGGACTGGACCGCGTTGAGTGAATACGGCGTGATGGGCGGCGCGGGCGGAATCAATCCGTTGAGCGTCGGTGCGACCGCCGCAACTCCGCCGCCGAACGCGGTGACCCTCTCACTCACGCCGAGCGGCGCGAACGTGATCATCAGCTTCACGTCGCAGGCGGGTTACACTTACACGCTCGAATCCACCACCGTGCTGCCGTCCGGTTGGGCCACGGCCACGGGCGTGACACCGTCCAATCCGCAAACGGGCACCGGCGGCACGCTCACCTTCACGGTGGCTGCGGGAACGGAAAGCTACTACCGGATCAAAGCGAACTGAGTTCGCGGAGATGAATCTGGGTTGGCGCGAAGTTCGTCCGAGTTGAAGTTCAAACAAGTTCAGGATGAATCAGCGCCGGCCCGTCGTGGAACGGAAAGCTCGCAAGGGCTTTCCGTTCTTCCTTGCCGGTGCGCCTCGCAGGATAGCTGTCACACAATTGTAACATTCCCGACGTATGCCCGTAACGCGGCTTTCTGAAATTGATCGCGAACTTGAACTTCAACTCAACAAATGAACTTAAGAAACCCAAGACGATTCTTCGTTACGGCGGCTGCGGGGTTGACCCTGGCCGGCGCGCTTAACCTCCAAGCTCAATCGGTTGATTCGCTCCTCGACAAGCTCGTGGACAAAGGCGTCCTCACGGTGAAGGAAGCCCAGGACCTGCGCGAGGAAACCGACAAGGATTTCAACAAGGCCTACGCTTCAAAAAGCGGCATGCCCGATTATGTAACCGCCCTGAAGTTCAACGGTGACATTCGCACGCGTTACGAAGGCTTCTTCGGCGATCCTCAATATGTGGCCGGCGGCATCACCAACACGGCCGTCAGTCGCAATCGCTTTCGCTTCCGCGCGCGCTTCGGCGTGACGGCGAGTTTCATGGACAACTTCGAAGCAGGCCTGAAGTTGACGACGAGCGAACAGACGGGCGGTTCCAGCGGCAACGCGGGCGCGTTTGGCGGCGATCCGATTTCCGGCAACACGACGTTCCAGGACAACGGCTCGAAGAAATTCATCTTCGTGGACCAGGTTTATGGCAAGTGGTCGCCTTTGCAGGGGCCGGACTGGACCGCGAGCCTTACCGCCGGCAAGTTCGAGAATCCGTTTCTGAACAGCGACATGGTGTACGATCCGGACTACACGCCGGAAGGCGGGGCGCTTCAGTTGGGTTATCGCATCAACGACAACCACCGCCTCAAGCTAAACACCGCCGCCTTCGTGCTCGATGAGTTTTCCTCCGCGCACAACGATCCCTTCCTGGTGGGCGGGCAATTGCGCTGGGACGCCACGTGGTCGCCGAAGTTGTCGAGCACGCTCGGTTTCTCAGGTTACTCAATTCAAAACGCGGGCACCCTGACCAACAGCGTCGTGCCCAACATCAACCGCGGCAACACGCGCAAGAGCGATGGCACGCCGGCCTACGCTTTCAACCCGTTCGTGATTGACGCCGCGCTTACTTACAGTCTCGACAGTTTCCCCGGCTACACGGGCGTGTTTCCGGTGAAGCTCGGCGGCGAATACATGGAAAACCCCGCCGCTCCCTCCGCGGCCGACAGCCATGCCTGGAACGTCGGCATCCTGTTCGGCAAGTCCGGCAAGAAGGGAACTTGGGACTTGTCCTATAACTACAAATGGCTGGGCGCGAACGCGTGGTATGAAGAATTGGTGGACTCGGACTTCGGCGCGTTCTACGGCAGCCTGAATTCACCGGCGAACTCCGGCTCGGGCATCGGCTACGGCTCGGGCACGAACGTCAAGGGCCACATCGTCCGCTTCGCCTACTCGCCTTACGATTGTCTCACCCTCTCGGCGAAGTGGTTTCTCACTGACTTGATCGTGCCCTATCCGTCGTTGCCCGGCGCAAACACCCAGGTGCACCGCGTGCAAGTGGATGCGCTGTTTAAGTTCTAGCCCCCGAGTTCACCCGGCCGTCACAAAAACTTTTCAAACCCACGAACTAAATTGAAAACGAATCTAACCATGAAAACACTTTCGAAATCCTCACTGGTTCTCGCCGCCGTGCTGACGGCGGGCGCTTCCTTTGCCGGCAGCATTACCGTCAAAGGCTCGGACACACTCGTCATTCTCGCCCAGAAATGGGCCGAGACTTACATGGGCAAAAACTCCAGCGTGAAAATCCAGGTCAGCGGCGGCGGCTCGGGCATTGGCTTCGCCGCGTTGCAAAATCAAGCCACCGATCTGTGCGACGCCTCGCGCAAAATCAAAGCGAGCGAGATCGAAGCCTGCATCAAGGCCTTCAACAAACGCCCGACGGAATACAAGGTCGCGGTGGACGGTTTGTCGGTTTACGTGAGCGCGGACAATCCAATCAAGGAAATCACCGTGGATCAGCTCGCGCAAATCTTCACGGGCAAAATCAAGAACTGGAAGGAAGTCGGCGGCAACGACGCGCCGATCACGGTTTACAGCCGCGAAAACAGCTCGGGCACGTATGAGTTCTTCAAGGAGCACGTGCTGAAGGGCAGGGATTTCACTGCGAGCGCGCAGACGATGCCCGGCACGGCGGCGGTGTTGCAGGCTGTGGCCAAGGACAAGAGCGGCATCGGCTACGGCGGCGCGGCTTACGGCGCGGGCGCGAAACATGTCGCGGTGAAACGGGATGACGCTTCGCCCGCCATTGATCCAACCGAGGAGAACGTGCTCGCGCAGAAATATCCGATCTGGCGTTACCTCTACGTCTATGTGAACCCGGCGCTGGATAAAGGCGAAGTCGCCGCCTACCTGAATTGGATTCGCAGTGACGAAGGCCAGAAGATTGTGAAAGACGTCGGCTACTTTCCGCTGCCCGCGCAGTTGCGGGAGAAATAAAACTGGAACGATTTTGATTCAGCGTTCCTCCTGAAAATGTCGGGGCGCCGTGCGGCGAGCACGCGCCCCGACTTGAGATTTTACATGACACGCGGTCAGCACCACGGCAAACGCTCGCACGGCTGGATGGGCATCCATCGCGGCCACCGCGCGCGTCCGCTCGAATGGTGCGCGGAGAAATTCATCTTTCTCGTTTCGCTCTCCGCCATCCTGATGGTGTTCCTGATTTTCATTTTCGTCGCGCGCGAGGCGATGCCGATTTTTCTGGGCCAGATGAACAGCGCCCTGGTTCTGCCGATGATCGCTCCGGGGGACATTGACAAGCTCAAGCCCGCCGAACTGCGGGCGTATCTGAACCTCTCGGAAAAACAATTTGCCGCGATGGACAAGGAGACGTTGCAATCGCTCCTGGAAGTGAAAGCCGAGGCGCAGAACGAAATCCCCGAGGAATTCCGCAACGATCCCGACGCGAAACTCAACACTACCGAGTGGCGCTACATGATCCAGCCGCGTCAGTGGAACGGCTACGACAAGCCCGAATACATCTGGCAGCCCGTCGGGCAGATCAAGAAATACAATCTCGTTCCGCTCATCGTGGGCAGCTTGAAGTCCACGCTCATTGGCTTGCTCTTCGCCGTGCCGCTGGCGGTGGGCGCGGCGATCTATGTTTCCCAACTCGCGCGCCCGCGTGTGCGCGAAGTGGTGAAGCCCGTCATCGAAATGCTTTCGGGAATTCCCTCCGTCGTCGTGGGCTTCTTCGCGCTGCTCGTCATGGCGACGGTGCTGCAAAGTCTTTTCGGCTACCAGACGCGCCTCAACGCCTTCGTCGCCGGCATTGCCCTGAGCTTCGCGGTGATTCCGCTCGTGTTCTCAATCGCCGAAGACGCGCTCACGAGCGTGCCGCGCAGTTACACGCAAGCCGCGCTCGCGCTGGGCGCGTCGCGCTGGCAGACGGCGTGGCAGATTGTTTTGCCCGCTGCGTTGCCCGGAGTCTTCGCAGCGGTGGTGCTCGGCTTTGGTCGCGCCATAGGAGAAACCATGATTGTCCTCATGGTTTGCTCGGCGAGCGTGATGTCGTGGAGCATCTTTGATTCGGCGCGCAGCATCACGACCACCATCGCGGCGGAAATGGCCGAAGCGGTGAACGGCGGGCCGCATTACCGCATCCTTTTCATGCTGGGCGCAGTGCTGTTTGCGGTGACGTTCGTCGCAAACATGATCGGCGACCTGGTCATGCATCGGCTCAAGCAAAAGCTGGAGGGCAAGCGATGACGGCAGTCCAGAATCCAACGTCGAAAGTCCAAAGCCGGCACTTCCGCACGGTCAAGTTCGACTTCGGTTCATTCCTGTTCAGCGGCTTGACCGGTTTGGCGACGTTGTTGATCCTTGCGATCCTCGCCGTCATTCTCGGCAACATCATCCTTAATGGCTGGCCCAGTATTTCGTGGCACTTCATCAGCACGATTCCGAAAAAGGATTTCTTCGATCCCGCCACGACTGGCGTGCTGCCCATGATCATCGGCACGACGATCCGCGTGTTCGTGATGACGATCTTTGTTTTGCCCGTAGGTGTCATCACCGCGATTTACCTGACCGAATACGCGGCCACGAGTTCGATCGTCACGCGCGTCATTCGCGCCGCCGTGAACAATCTCGCGGGCGTGCCATCCATCGTGTTCGGATTGTTCGGTCTCGGTTTCTTCATCAACTTCATCGGACGCAACCTCGATGCCGTACTGCACAATCCTGGCCCGGTTTGGGGACAACCCGCCGTGCTGTGGGCCTCGCTCACGCTGGCGGTGATGACGTTGCCGGTCGTGATCGTCGCCACGGAAGAATCGTTGAAAGCCATTCCGATGGGGCTGCGCGAAGCCAGTCTCGCGCTGGGCGCAACGAAATTGGAAACCATTTTGAAAATCGTCCTGCCGCAGGCGTTACCCGGCATCATGACCGGCGGCATCCTCGCCGTGAGTCGCGCGGCGGGCGAAGTCGCGCCAATTCTTTTCACCGGCGTGGCCTACTACATGGCGTCGGTGCCGACGAAGTTGACCGATCAGTTCATGGACCTCGGCTATCACGTCTTCGTGCTCTCCACGCAATCTCCGGACATCGAGAAGACGCGCCCGATTCTTTACGCCACCGTGCTCGTGTTGCTGGTGTTGACGTTCGCCCTGAATTTCG
>SCTL01000005.1 GCA_004297495.1 Verrucomicrobiota bacterium | reverse complement strand
CTTTGTTCCGCCGCTGCGCGCAACGCCACGGCGGAACAAAGCAAACTCGTCGCGGAATCGGAACGTTTGAGCACGGCGCTGTTGAATTCCATTTCGCACGAGTTGCGCACGCCTCTGGCAGCCATCACGACCGCTTCGGCCACGCTTTCGGAAACGCGGAAGGCCGATGGGCAGTTGTCGCAAGCGATGATCGCGGAAATTCAAGAAGCATCGGCGCGGCTGAACCGGCTCGTGGGAAATCTGCTGGACGTGACGCGTCTGGAATCAGGGCGCGTGCAGGCGAAGCTGGATTGGTGTGATGTGGGCGATCTGATACACACGACGGTGAGTTCGTTGGAGCGCGAGTTGTCGAAGTACGCGGTGAAGGTGGAAATCGCCGCGCAGATGCCGCTGGCGAAACTGGATTTCACTTTGATGCAACAGGCGATTGCGAATCTTTTGCTCAACGCAGCGGCGCACACGCCGGTGGGGACGGAAATTCTTTTGCAAGCGCGTCGCGAAAATGCGGAACTGATTTTGAGCGTGGCGGACAACGGGCCGGGATTGCCGGCGGATTTGTTGCCGCGCGTGTTCGACAAATTCATCCGCGCTGAACACGCGCCCGCCGGCGGAACGGGACTTGGCTTGGCGATTGTAAAGGGATTTGTGGAAGCGCACAGCGGGAAGATTTCCGCTGAGAACCGGCCCAGTGGCGGAGCGATGTTCACGATTCGTCTGCCGCAATCGGAATTGCCACCCGCAACGAAATCAGCCGCATGAACGAAACGAACAATCAGCCGGCGACCATCGCGCTCGTGATTGATGACGAGCCGCAGATTCGTCGCTTGCTTCGCGTCACGCTCGAGGCGAACGGGTATCAAGTCTTCGACGCGGCCACCGGACAGGACGGCCTTGCACAAGCGGCGCAGCGGCGACCGGAAGTCGTGTTGCTCGATCTGGGACTGCCCGATCTCGATGGCGTCACCGTGCTCAAGCGGTTGCGCGAGTGGAGTCGCGTGCCGGTCGTCGTGCTTTCGGTGCGCGACCGCGAGGCGGACAAGATCGCGGCGCTGGACAACGGCGCGGATGATTACGTGACGAAGCCGTTTAACTCCGGCGAACTGCTGGCGCGCTTGCGCGTGGCGCAACGACACGCGCAACCGGCGACGGAGCTGAGTGTGTTTCGCTCTGGCAAACTCGAAGTGGATTTGGTTGCGCGAGTCGTGAAGTTCGGGGGCAAGGAAGTGAAGCTCACGGCCACGGAGTATTCGCTGGTGCGTCTGTTCGTGCAGCACGCGGGCAAGGTGCTGACGCATCGCCAGATTTTGCGGGAAGTGTGGGGACCGAATGCGGTCGAGCAAACGCATTATCTGCGGGTTTACCTGGCGCATGTGCGCGAGAAACTGGAGGCGGACGCGGCGAAGCCCGAACTTTTCATCACCGAACCGGGCGTGGGTTACCGTTTGATCGAGAAAGAGGCCGCGTGATCCACTCCCGGTGTCTTCTTTAGCTTGGGGCTTTCGTGTCGGGAATTCAGAACTCGTTTGGGAAAACATCCTTCATGCGGATTTTGAGTTTGTTGAGGACGGTTTCGAGTTTGTTCAAAGTGAGATGGTGCTCGCCGCGTTCCAAGCGATGTAACGTCGTGTGCGACAAACCGACTTTCTTGCCGAAAGCGGCGTAGGAAAGCCCGCCTCGAGCTTTCTTCAAGTAGGTTGCGAGTTGACGATCCAGATTCCGCCGCACGCCGCCAAACTGGCGGAAAAGGCGTAACGCATGTGTGATGAGATTTGGCTTTACGGTCGCGCCGAGCGCTGGTAGCGTTTTGTTGGGTAGTTCGTAAAAGGGCTATGAAGACAACTTGCTCGCTTCGCGTTTTCTGGGTGGTCGCTTTCTTGATTTCAAGCCTCTCGTCGAGGGCGCAGACTTTGGGTGAGGCTTTGAACGCGGCGAACTTCACATGGATCACAACTGGCAATGCACTGTGGTCTGGTCAGACCACAACCTCTCACGATGGCGACTCTGCGGCGCGCGCCGGCACGATCAACTCGGCTGGCCAATCTTCAGCGTTGCAAACAACTGTAACCGGCCCCGGGACGTTGACGTTTTGGTGGCAACATAAGCCATCAAACGGTTTCACAACCGACTTAGGATTCAAGGTAGATGGCGTAACGCAGACTAACCTGAGCCTCTACAATGTCTGGCAACCATACACCAATTACCTCAGCGACGGAGTTCATATTCTTCAGTGGGTCTTCACAAATTCATCTAGTTCGACGTTGGGCGAGGCTTACGTGGACGAGTTCACTTACACAACTGGGTCAACAGTCCCTTTCATCACAGACCAACCGAGGAGTCAGTCGCAAGTGCAGAGATTGGATGCAAAATTTAATGTGCATGTCGGTGGGACGCCGCCGATGGGTTACCAATGGATTTTTTGGGGCACAAATCTTCCCGGTGCCACAGCAAGCGGTTTGATCGTCACGAATGTTCAAATTACAAATCTGGGTGACTACGGGGTGATCGTGACAAACAGCAGCGGCAGTGTCACCAGTTCCATCGCGACCTTGGAGTTTGGTCACGTGACGGCATGGGGGTTCAATGATTATGGTCAGACGAGTGTGGCTCGGGGCGCGACTAATATCGCAACGCTGGGCGCAGGCTATTATCACGGAATTTTCGCACGCACTGACGGGTCTCTGGGTTTTTGGGGCACGGATTCAGATGGCCAGATGCAGCCGCCAGCCGGTTTAACCGATGTTATTGCTGTGGCCGGTGGTTTTGCTCACACGACCGCTCTGCGGAGTAATGGAACAGTTGTCGCATGGGGTAATAACGCAAACGGCCAAACGAATGTGCCGAACGGATTATCGAACGTCGTTGCCATTGCGGCAGGGGACAACCACAGCATTTGTCTCAAGTCAGACGGCACAGTTGCTTCATGGGGAGTAAATCTTTTTGGAGTCACAAACGTGCCAGCCAGCGTATCGAATATCATATCTATCGCGGCGGGCCAATACTTCAACCTTGCCCTAAAGGACAATGGCACCGTGACGTTTTGGGGTTTGAGCATGCCGGGCAATTCGTCCGTCATTCCCAACCTGTCGAACGTTGTTGCCGTCGCTGGCGGGGGCAGTCATGCCATCGCACTGCGCGACAACGGAGCAGTTGTTGCATGGGGACAGAACACAGCAGGTCAGACAAATGTCCCACCAGACCTGACAAACGTGATTGCAATACGCGCGGGATACAACTTCAGTTTGGCGTTGACTGCTGCGGGCAAAGTTGTGGCATGGGGATCAAACCAATTGGGCCAGACAAACGTTCCGTCAGCGCTGACGAATGTAGTCGCAGTTACTGCTGTGAACGGCGGGTATTTCGCTGTCGCGGCAGTCGGCGATGAACCGCCCAAAACTCAAGCGCAACTTCTGTATCCTGTATTAAATACGAA
>SCTL01000384.1 GCA_004297495.1 Verrucomicrobiota bacterium | reverse complement strand
GGAAGTTTTGCGCCCGAATTTTTTCAAGGTACGCGGTCACGAGGGGGCGGCTACCCAATCAAGAGGAAGGTTCAGCTATGAAACGCACGAAGTTTGGCGACGACCGGCACAAGACCCTGTGGGCGGAGCAGAGCGACAGCGTGGGCAAATGGATTCTCGGCGCGCTGACGTTCGCGTTGTTGCTCCAACTGCGCGTGCTGGCACCTTACATCGGTTTGTCGTCGCATCGCACGACTGTGACCACAGCCTTGGCCGAGACGACCAACCGGCTCGCCGAAGCGCGAGCGAAGCTGCTGGTGAGTTCAAACATCCTGGTGCGAGTCAGCGAGATCGCCACGGCCACGGCAAAGCAACCGTGGCTCAGCCAGGCCGAGGACCTGAAAAAATCCATGTGGCAGATCCAGCAGAACTACGAAAGGGTTTTGAAGGATCAGAGTTTCCTGCAGGAAAAGCTGGAGCTGCAAAAGAAGCCCGAGGGCGTGTCCGGTGGGACAACCGACAGCCCGCTTCAGTTTCAAGCGAACGGAATCGCGCGCCCGGAAGATGTGCGCGCCCGGCGGGTCGCGCCGGACATGGCGGCGAATGGCGTATCGCCCGCGTTGCAGGGAGTCCGGCCCGGAATGGCTGCGCCGGACCCGAGGATCGTGGCGGCCTGGGATCTGAAGCTTGACCCAAATGTCATCAAAGGTTTGTCCGCCGATCAGTACGTGCGCGTGGTCAATGAACAGGCCGTGAAGCAGTGTCAGGAGCGTGCCGACCAAACCATCACAGACGTTGCGACGGCGGTGGACCTCGCTGTGATCAAGCCGCTGCAGGACCTTGCCGACGGTTTGCGCGGGACGAACGATTTGGCGGTGCCACTGACGCAATCCGCCGACAAGATGCGAGGCATCGTGGCCCAGTGGAAGGACAAGCATCTTGGCGACAGCAAATGGTGGGAGTCGCGCCACAGCAAGGATGACAAAATCCAATCGTTCACCAACGATCTAAGAAAATCCTCGGACGATCTGGCCCGGGAATTGAAGGCACACGAAAAAGCGGTGGAGCAGAAGCAGGCCGAGCTGGCGGACTCGGCGACGGCGGCGGAACACGAACAAACCGAACTCAAGGCGCGCACGGAAAAGCTGGACAGCGAATTGCAGTCGCTGCTGCCCGAATGGTTGCGCGGGTTGCTGGGCGTGGAGAAAATGCTGCAACTCTACCCGCTCGCGTTGTTGCTCTTGCTGGGAGTCATCGGCGTCAAAGTCGCGCTGGTGCGTTATCATTTCAGTTTCGTCAAAGCTGCGAACGAACTGGATTCGGAATCATTGCGCGATCCGGCCACTTCGTCGCTCTGGACGCTGACTTATCGCGGCCAGTGGACCTGGCTGAGCGGACTGATCCTCGGGGTCGTGTCGGGATTGCTGTGGTTCATGTTCGCGACGGGCTGCGCGCAAACACTGGCGTCGCTGGTCTGGCTGCCGGAAGAGCAACGGTTGTTTGTGGCCGCCGTGGTCAAGCCCATCAGTCTGGCGGGACACGCGGCGTTCCTGGGAGCGACGGTGGGTCTGGTGATCGTGCTGGTCAAAGAGTGGGGCGCGCGCGGTCAGCCATCGCCGGCGCGCCGACCCTGAAAGATTACGTCGCTACCGATTCGTGTGAGTCGAGCTAGAACGACCAGTTCACGATCGGGAAGCCGGTGGCGAGCTTGGTGGGGAACTCGCTGAACCACGGATTGTTCATGGCGATGTTGAGGAGGCCAAGTTGGATGCCTTTGAGGTTCTCCGCGTAGTTCACGAAGCCGGTTTGCAATCCGGTGAAGTTGCCTTGCGAGATGTTCAGGAGTCCGCCCTGCCAGCCGAGGAAATCTCTCTCGCAGTAATTCACAAAGCCCCATTGAATGCCGGTGTAGGATTCGGCGTAATTGCCGAGCAGCGCCCAACTGAAGCCGACGCTCTCGCCGGTGCTGCCGTTGATGACGCCGAGATTGAAGCTGGTCTGGGGATTCTCGCCCCAGATGTCCAGCGAGATGCCGCGGACATACGTGGTGCGCGGATGAATGGCGACATCGGGCGTGAAGGCGAGTTGAAACGCCACTTCGTCGGCCCGGAGGCTGGCGAGGCACGTGAACGACAGGATCGTCAGGAGTAGTTTTTTCATCCTAGGCCTTTAACTCACGATTCCGAGACGCGCAAATTTTATTTTCATGCCCGGAATCGAGTTCGGTTGCGCGGCGAGCCGGCATGAAATTGGGGCGCACACGCCTTGACAGAAAGTTATCGAGGGGATAAGAATCTTCCCAATCCCAGAGCCTACCGGGCTTGCGAAAGAATTAAGTCTCACCTTTTTCGCGCCCCTGAAAGTTTCGATGGGAGAACTTTGTTTCGGGTTGGTTTTCAGAAAGGTTCGCTATGAAGATGATGTGTATCGTCCGCGAGAGTTCCGCCCCCGCCGTCAGTTCAATCGCGGAAGGTTCAGAGCGCGTCCCGTCCACGGTTC
>SCTL01000383.1 GCA_004297495.1 Verrucomicrobiota bacterium | reverse complement strand
CGTGTTCATCCGTGTCCATCCGTGGTTAAATCCGGCGCGTGAAAACTGCGGTCGCAAAAATCAAGAAGCTTTCCAGTCTGCGCCCAACGCTCGCGCTCGTGCTGGGCAGCGGGTTCAATCACGTCCTGAGCGAACTAGAGGTGGATGCGGAAATTCCTTACGCGAAATTGCCCGGCTTCCCCAAGCCAAGCGTCGCGGGGCACGACGGCAAACTGTTGATCGGAAAGCTTGGTGGAACACCGGTCATCGTCCTGAGCGGGCGAGCGCACTTCTACGAAGGTCATCCGATGGAGCGCGTGACGTTCGCGGTGCGCGCGCTGGCGGCTTATGGCATCACGGATTTGCTGCTGACCAACGCGGCGGGCGGAATCAATCGAAAGTTTCGTGCCGGCGATTTCATGGTGCTGACGGATCACATCAATTTCATGGGAACGAATCCGTTGCGCGGCCCTGCCCTGCCCGGTCTGCCGCGCTTCGTGGATTTGACGCAAGCTTACGATGTGACCTTGAGCGCATTGCTCGCTTCAGCAGCACGAACGGCGAAAGTGAAACTGCAGCGTGGCGTTTATCTCGCCGTGAGCGGGCCGAGCTACGAGACGCCGGCGGAGATTCGTGCGTTCGGGAAACTTAGCGCGGACGCAGTCGGGATGAGCACAGTACCCGAAGCAATCGTGGCGCGGCAATGCGGCTTGCGCGTCGCGGCGATGTCGTGCATCACAAATCTGGCGGCGGGCATCAGCAAGCATCCGTTGTCGCATCAGGAAGTTTTGGAGACGGGCGAGCGCGTGAAGCTGGTCGGCGCGCGGTTGCTGAAAGAATTTGGAAAACTTTATGGCAAAGAAAAGTAAGAAGACGGCTCGCGAGGACGCTCGCCCCACCGTCTCAAAAGCTGCGTTGATTCGCGCGGCGGCGCTGGCGCGCAAATCCGCCGTCGCTCCCTACTCGAAGTTTCTCGTCGGTGCGGCGTTGCTCACGCGGCGCGGCCAGGTGATCACGGGCGCGAACGTGGAGAGCGCGAGTTACGGCCTGACGTGCTGCGCGGAACGTGTGGCGTTGTTCAAGGCGCTCACCAACGGCGAAAAGGATTTTGCGGCCGTGGCCGTCGTCGCGAAAGCCAGGGGCGGTGCCACGCCCTGCGGCGCGTGCCGGCAATTACTGGCGGAGTATGCGCCGAAGGCGCGCGTGTTCGTGGCGGATTGCCGCAAGCTGAAGGTGATTCGCGAGTTCACGGTAGCCGGGTTGCTGCCGGGGGCGTTTCGTTCGCTTGATTAAGCAGGGCAAGAAATGGTTGGGATAGGACAATAACATAGGTTGACGTAAATGCAGACTTGGCATTGAATTGCCTTATGCAAATCGAAAGCCTGAAAGTTTTCTGCGACCTCGCTGAGACGGAGAGTTTCACCAAAGCCGCACAGATCAACAGCGTAACGCAATCCGCCGTCAGCCAGCAGATCGCGTCACTGGAACGGCAGTTCAAATCACTGCTCATTGAGCGGAGCAAAAAGAAGTTCCGCCTCACCCGCGAGGGCCAGGTGCTCTACGATTACAGCAAGCAGATCATCCAGACCTACGACGCGCTGGGCAGCAAGCTGCAAGAGATCAAGGACATCATCTCCGGCACCATCCGCGTGGCGACGATTTACAGCATCGGCCTGCACGATCTGCCGCCCTACATCAAACGCTTCCTGAAGGATTATCCGACGGTGAAGGTGCACGTGGAATATCGCCGGGCCAACCAGGTTTATGACGACGTGGTCGGCAACGTCGTGGACATCGGTCTGGTGGCGTATCCCTCCAAGGACTCGAAGATCGAGATTGTGCCCATCCGCAAAGACCCGCTGGTGCT
>SCTL01000382.1 GCA_004297495.1 Verrucomicrobiota bacterium | reverse complement strand
CCTTCGTCCGCCCGCCGTCAAACCCGGTCGTCCCGCATGAACATGCGGTATGGTCCTTCCGCTGCGGGATGCGCCGATGCTTACCGTGCCGCAACAAAACCCACCCGATCCTGTTCCACCCATCCTTCGCCATTGAGCGTGTGAACCAGAACGAAGTTTCCCTGCCGTCGGGCGTAGCGCACTGGTTCACCTGCCGAAAGCGTGGCGACCGTCTCGGAATTCTGCGTTGGCGTCAGTCCCAGCAATGCAGTGCGTTCGAGAACGAACCCGATTCGCGCCCGCGACCGAATGCCCCAATGCGCCGGAAGGCTCATCACGCACACCGCCAGCGCCAGCGCCGCCAGCGCCGGTTGCCAGCCGGTTCTTCGCCAACGCAACCACGCCGGCAACGCGAACATCGCCACCGCCAGCCACAAACTCCCGCCCGCGATCCACGCCCACGCGTTCGCCGGCAACCGCGCCGACACCGCCTCGGGCCATTTGAGTTCCGGCGCGTCCAGCGTGGAAACCTGCCGCGCAAATTCCAAGTTGGCCCGCGCCTCGCGATTGAACGGATCAATCCACCGCGCCTGTTCCCACGCCAGAATCGCCGGCCCGGCGTGACCGCGCCGCCATTCCGCCAGCCCAAGATTCACGAGCGTGCCCGCTGCGGGATGCAACTTTGCTTCTTCGCCAAATACTTTCGCCGCCTTGCCAAAATCACCCGCCCGATACGCGTCGAGACCGGCGGCGAACTCTTCGTTCGTCGAAGCATGCGCCTTCGCCGCGAACAGCAGCAGCGCGAACAACAAATTAAAAAGGCATCTGGTCGCGCGCCGGTTCATAGCTGCTCCTCCAGTTTCTTCAACACCGCCTCGACCTCCGCGCGAGCTTTCAACACGTCGTCGCCGTGCGCCAGCTCCGCGCTGAATCGTGACCGATTGACGTTGGCAAAAAGTCGCTCCACCAATTGCGCCGCCTGGCCGTTCAGTCCCGTCGAATCGAGCACGCGCACGACGTCGCTGCCCACGAGCGCCCGCGGTTCGGCGGGGAAATGCGGGGAGCATACAATTTGCAGCGCACTCACGGCGCGGCGCGAAAACTCCGCTTCATCGTTCCGGCCCGCCGCCCGGCGCAACGCGCGGAATTCCCGCCGCAACGCCCGCCGCGCGCGCCGGCGACGGACGATTTCCGGATGACGCTCCAGATAATCGCGGCGGCGCACCCAACCCCACAGCGCGAGGAAGACCAGCGCTGGAGAAATCTGCGCGAAGGGAAACCACGCGCGCATCTGCCACGGCACCAAGCTGCCGACCGCGCGCCCCGGCGACAATGATAGTGAACTGAGCGCCAGCTTGGGTTCAGTTTCCGGATTCGCATCGGAACTGCTGGAGAACGAATCCAGATTCGTGGTCAGCCCGTCATTCAAAACTATGATCGGCACGCTGGCGAATGAGAGGTCTGTGTAGGCATTTTTCTTCGCGTCGAAGCCACTGAACGGAATCATCGGTGTGACTTGCTCCGCATCCGAGAGCGGAATCAGCGTGTAGGTGAAGGCAATGGCGCGATTCGTCCCGGTGGCGTTTTCAATCACTCCGGAGTCCGGCGGAAAAATCTGCCAGCCGCGCGCACGGGGAGCGGCGGGCGGACTAAGCTGCGTGAGATCACCTTCGCCCCGGAGGGTGTAGGTGATTTGCACCGGATCACCGACGCGCACCTGGTTCGTGCCGAGCTTGGGAGGATCACAACGAAAACTTCCAATCGCTCCGCTGAATCCCGGCAACCGGCCTGCCTCCGGCAGGGGCCGCACGTTGATCGTGAACGGTTCGGAATCGAGCAACACGTACTGCGGCGGCCCGCCGGGAATCGTGACCGGTCCGCGAATAATGATCGTGCCATTGAATTCGCGACCGGAAGTGAACCCTTGCGCCTTGAGCTTCAACGCGCCCATCGCCAGCGGCGTGACCGAAGTTTCATAGCTGAAAGTCGGCGTGCGCTGCCCGTCATGTTCGAGCAGTTCGATGGATTGTCTCACGGAATTTTTGTCTTCCAGAACGCCGTCGCCCCGGAGTTCGACTTGCGACACGGCTTCCACGAGGTTCGGCGACGATGAAGCATACTGGACCTTCACGCGCAGGGTTTCGCCGAGGAACACGTTGGTTCTTTCACTCGTGACGACGAGCTGCCTCGCCCCCGGGTGCGGCTCGGGCATTTCCAACAGCGCTTCGACATGCGCTTCCGGCACGATGACCGGC
>SCTL01000381.1 GCA_004297495.1 Verrucomicrobiota bacterium | reverse complement strand
CGACATCGGGCGCATCCTTCTTGCCGCGCGGGATGCGGGAGAAATATTTTTCCGCGAGGTTCGTGGCTTGGTCGGGATCGAAATCGCCGACAAGGATCAACGTGAGATTTTGCGGCGCGTAATACGTCGCGTAAAAATCATCCGCCTGCGGTTTGGAAATCGCAGGGATGTCCGACGGCCAGCCGACCGTGGGCCAACTGTAGGGATGCGACTCCCAGAACATCGCGTTGAACGCCTCCTCGCACAGACCGAGCGGCGGCGACTCCGTGCGCATCCGGCGTTCCTCGAACACCACGTCGCGCTCGGCGTAGAACTCGCGGAAGACCGGCTGATAAATCCGGCCCGACTCCATCCACATCCAGAGTTCGAGTTTGTTCGCGGGCACTTGGATGAAATAAGCCGTCATGTCGTCGGACGTGAACGCGTTCATGCCCGAGCCGCCGGCGGAGCGATAGATTTTATCGAACTCGTTCTTCACGAGAATCTGCCGCTGCTCGGTGATGAGTTCGTTGAACTTCTTCTGCAATTCTTTGTAGCGTTCGGTTTTATTTTCCGGCTTGAGGATGTCGTCAATGTCCCCACGCCGATAAGCCGCGCGCACCTTCGCATCTTCCTCGCGCATCTGGTCGCGAAGTTTTTCCTGCTCGGCAATGATTTCCAAATCGCGCTGATAATTTGTCGTGCCGATGGTGGGTGTGCCTTTGAACATCATGTGCTCGAACAGATGCGCGATGCCGGTCATGCCGGGCCGCTCGTTGGAACTGCCGACGTGCGCCACCCAGCCGCCGGCCACGGCGGGATCATCGTGCCGCGCAACGAGCAGCAGCTTCATGCCGTTGGACAGGGTCTTTTCGACGACGGGAACTTTTTGGGCGAAGGCCGGCGTAGTCAAAAGCAGCGCGACGAGCAGCAGTAGGGAAATTTTCGCCGGGGGATTCAATTTGTCTCTCATAAGCGTGTGAGCTTGCGTTGTTGGTCAGACACAGTGGGCGATAGTGTGTTCAACCGTGCGTGCAAAGCGATGGAAAAATAGCTCGTGGACTGATTTAGGTCGGACGCGTCACTCCATGCGCGCCGCGCAATTTGGGTGGGGCGAGGCTACTGACGAGCCGGCTCGCGAGTACGCTCGCCCCACCTGTCGCGCGTAGCGGGTCGCCCGACCAACTTTGCGAGTAGCCACGAGATGGCTTTCTCGCAATACTCCGCCGCGACATGAGTTCCACCGCCGTTTCCTCTGACGCCGCCGCGCCGTGGTGGCGCGGGTTGACGCGCTATCATTGGTTCGTGCTCGTTGTGGCCGCGCTGGGCTGGTTGTTCGATTGCCTCGATCAACAACTTTTCATCCATGCCCGGTTGCCCGCGATGCGGGCGTTGGTGCCGGGTGGTAACCCGGTCCAATGGGGCAGCTATGCCACGTCAATCTTCCTGCTCGGTTGGGCGACCGGTGGTTTGATTTTCGGTGCCATCGGCGATCGTTTTGGCCGGGCCAGGACGATGCTGATGACGATTCTGCTGTATTCGATCTGCACCGGACTAAGCGCCATGTCGCGGTCGTTTTGGGATTTCGCGGTCTATCGGTTTCTCACCGGACTTGGCGTGGGCGGGGAATTCGCCGTGGGCGTCGCGCTGGTGGCGGAAGTGATGCCCGATCGTTCCCGCACGGGCGCGCTGGGACTGCTCCAGGCGTTGTCGGCAGTCGGAAATATCACGGCGGCGCTGATCGGCATGGGCATGACCCGG
>SCTL01000380.1 GCA_004297495.1 Verrucomicrobiota bacterium | reverse complement strand
AAATTTCAGACGTGTGTCGTAGTCCTTGTCCACCGGCGCTTTTTCGACCACGAGCCAGGCTTTGGGATCCAGGTCGCGACTATTTCCAGTCTGCACCAGCTTGTAGCGCGCAAGAATCGCGTCGAGAACGGCGTCATCGCGCGCCGGATCAACGCCGCGCCAGTGCGAAGTCGAGCCGTCGTCCGCCGGCGTCTTGAAGTAAGGCTTCAACTGGGAAAGGTCCGTCGGCAACTCTCCGTCGTGCGCGCGGAGATAACCGCCCAAGGCCCAGCCCATCGGCATCTTGTTCTTCGCGAGGCTGCGCAGGTAGCTGAGGGTTTTGCGAATCTCGGCGTCGGTGCCGAACTTGGCCTCTTTGCTGGCCTGCAACCAGTCAACGTCGCTCAGGAATTGGAGCTCGGGAATCCGCTTGTCCGGCATCTGCTCCAGATAACGGGTGATCTGTTCAGCCTTCGCCTTCGCGGCCAGAAAACTTTGCGTTCCGGGGTCGTTCGGATCCAAGCCGGTGGATTTTCCGTTCGCGGATTGTTGCGCTGTCCGCAATTGCGCCACCTGCCCGCGCAGCTTGGGAACTTCCGCCACCGCTTGCTGCAAGCGTTCATTCTCCTGCTCAAGCGCCGCTTGTCTGGTGGTTGCGTCATCACGTTCCTGCTTCAGTTGCTTGATTTGTTCAGTCAGTGGCGCTTGCTGTTGTCGGAGCGTCTGCACTTGGGTTCGTAACGTCGAAGCCTGGTGCGCTTCAAAGATTCCCGTTCCAACGGCAGCAGTGAGCGTCGCGGCGAGGAGAGTTTTTTGGAGTGTGGTCATGGCAATGGTTTTGGCGGCAGTTGCAGTTGTGGCGGCGGTAACGGCTGTTGTTCCAGCGAGAACGGAGGCCGTGGTGATCGCAGTCGCGAGTCCCGTGGGCGCGAGGGTCACAGCATTCGCCGAGAGCGTGGCGGAAAGAGCGACCGTGGTGGTCACACCACGGTGGGAAAGCACAGTGCGGAGTTTTTCCAGCGCGCGCTCGACTCTCATGCGCGCGGCGTTTTCACCGAGACCGATCTGCTCGCCGATTTCGCCGTGCTGGCGGTTCTCGAAGTAGCGCATCAGGATCACTTCGCGGTCCGCTTCGCTCAGTTCGTGCATGGCCGCGTCGAGCAACGGGCGGAGCTTGTCCCAATCGAGATTCGGCCCGGGATCGTGAAGTAATTCTTGCATGGCGTGGGCCTCCTGTTCGCGGTTGTGACGGCGTTGCTCCGTGCGCACGGCTTTCGCCGCGGCGTAATGGGTGCTCGTGTAAAGCCAGCCGGCCAGGGCCGGTCGGTTGGCGAGGCTCACCGCCTTTCGCGCGAGGTCGGCGAAAACGGATTGCGCGATGTCGTGCGCCAGATGCGCGTCGCCATTCACCTGCCGCAACGCGGCGGAATAGACGAGATCGAGATGTCGCCGCACCAATTCACCGAAAGCTTCTTCCGAAGTGGTCTCGGTATAGCGACGGAGCAATTCGCCATCGGATGTCATTTTCAACGTATAGCACCCGGTTCGGCGAAAACCGCACAAGAAATTTTGAATCTAAATGACTTGCGTGATGGTGAAGAGAATCCATTTCGACGGCGCGCACTTTCGGCGCGACATCGCAGGTAAGGCGTTTTAAGGGTTTATTCGTTTTTAATTGGCGAAGGAGAATAAGCATTCGCCTTTTCCCATGCCGCGAAATCTCCGTCGTAAGAAGTAGCAGTCACGGCTCAGCCGTCCAAATATCCGTGGATGCAATTCCAAGAGTCGTCCGGCGATCGTCGGGCAAATGCCAACAACAACGACACCACTAATTACGCAGGCGGTTAAAGCAAAGATAAGTGTTGAACTCACTCTTCAATAAAACAGGGGCATGAATTGCCCGATGACATAACTCGCAAAGATGGCCATGGCAATGTCGCCATCCCGCCTCGATCCGCCGCGGGCGGCAATCTTGCCGACCGCCACGCTCGGCAACAACAAGAGGGTGCTAATCGCCAGGGTGGCAAATAGAAGCCCAAAGAAA
>SCTL01000379.1 GCA_004297495.1 Verrucomicrobiota bacterium | reverse complement strand
CCAGCAGCGCGCGGAATCCCTGGCGCACGATGGTGGAGCTGACCCGGAAACTCCAGCCCGACGTGGTGCTGATGGACATCGCCATGCCGCAACTCAACGGCCTGGAAGCGACGCGCCAGATTCTCAAGGCCACGTCCTCCAGCCGCGTGCTCATTCTCTCGTCCTACAGCGACGAGGAATACGTACAGTTGTTGACGGAAGCCGGCGCCGCCGGTTACCTGCTCAAGCAGACCGCTGCCGCGGATTTGTTGAAAGCCATCCGCGAAGCGACCAAGGGCAACGCCTTTTTCAGTCCGGCCATTTCCAAACGCCTCGTGCAGCGTTACCGCCAGACTTTGGCCGGCGGCGCGCCGTTGTCCAAACGAGCCAGCCTGTTGACCTCGCGCGAGGCGGAAGTGCTGCAACTGATCGCCGAAGGCAAGGCCAACAAACAAATTGCCGGCGAACTCGCCATCAGCATCAAGACCGTCGAGAAACATCGCCAGCAACTCATGAACAAACTGAACATCCACGACATCGCCGGGCTGACGCGTTACGCGATCGCCCGCGGGATGATCGAGGCCCACGGCGTCGCGCCGGGGTCGGCGCTTCTGCCGACGCAAAGCTGACCAACTATGAAACTGGCCACACTCGCGAAAGGCGCGTTGACGAAAGCTTTGGTGTGCGGGGTCGGCACGCTCGCCGAACTCCCCGATGACCGACTGTTGCCCGGACTCGCCGCCATCCGCACCCACGGATTGGCCCACGTGCTTCCCGGATTGAAACTTGAGAACCAGCCAATTCAATTCACGTTGCTCCGTTATCACGCCGGTCGCCGCGCGGCCATCGAAGTGCGCGCGGGCCAGCGACACTTTGCGCTCAAAGTCGGCGCCACCGATCCCTCGTCCGAAGTGGAAATTCACGAAGCTCTGGCTTCCGCCGGCGTTGCGAGCGGGTTGGGCGCGCGCGTGCCGCCGTTGCTGGCGTGGAATCGCGAGCTGCGTGTAATGGCCATCGGCTGGTTCGACGGTCCATCGGCGACAGACTTGATCAAGCGCGGGCAAGGCGAGCTGGCCGGCGAGTTGGCCGCGAGCTGGCTTCGTCGCGCCGCATCGTTGAAAATTAATCTCGGCCCGCCGTTGGGCGCGCCGCGCATGTTGGAGCGTGCGCGCAAATGGGCGGCGGTCGTGGCGGAAGCGGACAATTCCTTGAAGGCCAAAGCCAGCGAGTTGGTCACAATGCTCGCGCAAACGCAGCCACGCGAGGGCGCGCCGCGCCTCGTGAACGGCGGGCTTTACGCCGATCACGTCCTTGATCTCGGCGACGGCCCGGGCGTGATTGACTGGGACCGCTTTGGCCAGGGTCCGCTCGAACTCGACGCCGGAATTTTTCTCGCCACGGTTTCACGGCTCGGCTTTCGGGGCAAATCGAGCCCTGGCGAAGTCGCGCGCGCGGAAAAGACTTTTCTCTCGTCCACCGCAGCCCTGCTCGATGCGCGCGCGATCGCGTGGCATCGCGCCGCCGAGCTGTTGCGGTTTGCAAAAAAAACCGCCGACACCCGGCGCGAGTTGCTGCATGAGGCCGCACGGCTCGCGGAATCGCTCCGATGATCGCAACGACCGAAATTCCCGAAGACCGCGCGATGCCCGCGCTCGCGAGGATTCACGACGTGGGTCTGGCTCGCGCCATTCCCGCGTTGAGACTTGGCGATGGCGAGGTTGAACTCACTCTTCGCGGATTCAGTCCGGGCTTGCGCGCCACGCTCGAAGCGCGCGCAGGCGGACGCCGCTTCGCGGTGAAAATCTACGCGGACGATCCTTCGGATGAAGCGGGATTGTATCAGTCGCTTGCTCTCGCCGGGCTCGCCGGCGGGTCTGGCGCGCGCGTGCCGCCGTTGCTGGCGTGGGAGCGAGAACTGCGGGTCCTCGTCATCGGCTGGCTGGAAGGGCCAACAGCGCAGCAGTTAATCGAAAACGGCCAGGGCCAGCGCGCCGGCGAACTGGCCGCGACCTGGTTTCAGCGCATCGCGAGGCTGCCGCTCAAACTGGGCCCGCCGTTCGGCGCGCCGCGCATGCTGCATCGCGGACGCAAATGGGCGGCCAAGCTGGCATTGGCCGAGGCGCAGTTGGGACGCGCGGCCACCGCGCTCATCGAAACGCTGGCGCAGACCGAACCGGAGGAGCGCGCGACGCATCTGGTTCACGGCACGTTCTACGCGCGCCATTTGCTCGACCTCGGCGACGGGCCGGGCGTCATTGACTGGCAACGTTTCGCGCAAGGGCCGCTCGAATTGGACGCGGGCATGTTTCTCGCCACGCTCTGGCGGCTGGGTCGGCCTCAGGCGTCGCTCGCCGCAGAGGCCGCGCGCGCGGAAAACAGTTTCATCGCGGGCACTTCCGGCCTGATGGATGCGCGCAGTCTCGCGTGGCATCGCGCCGCCGCGCTGCTGCGGCTCGCCGAAAAAACCGCGGCCCATCGCGGTGAGAACTGGCTGGCGCGCGCGGGGGCGCTGCTCGCGGAGGCCGCGCGGCTCGCGCAAGCCGCTGGCTGATCAAATCGTCGTCCGCGATGAACTGGAATTCCCGGAGGTCGAACTGAATTCGCATCAACCAAACTTCCGGTTGCGAAGTGAATGAGCGCGGGCGAAATTCCCGCTGACCAAACGAAAGGAGCATTGGCATGAAACGAAAAATCTTTTTGTCGGCAACTTTGACGGCTTCACTCTGGTGGTCCCATCCGGCCCAAGCCGCCGACACGAGCGTTCAACCCGAAGCGCGCGCGCAGACCGCGCCTGTTCCGCACAAGAAGGATGCGGCGGATGACCCCGCCATCTGGATTCATCCCACGAATCCGGAGAGCAGCCTGATTCTCGGCACCGACAAGCAAGGCGGGTTGCACACGTACAATCTCGACGGCACGCCGAACGAACTCGTCTCGGACGGCTCGAAGCCGAACAACGTGGACGTGTTTTACGGTTTCAAGCTGGACGGGCGCACCGTTGACCTCGCGATTGCGAGCGTGCGCGGCGGCAAGAAGGCGTCGGGCGTGAAAGTGTGGGCGATTGACGCGGCGACGCGGCGACTGTCCGACGTGACCGACGCCTTCTTG
>SCTL01000378.1 GCA_004297495.1 Verrucomicrobiota bacterium | reverse complement strand
GGGAACTTTCAAGAGCGGTTTCCAGGGCGGCGTGAAACTTTGCAAAACGGCTGACGATGTTTTCGAAAAAGCGAAAGCGATGCTCGGCCAGACGCTCGTCACGAAACAGACCGGCCCGGATGGACGCCTCGTCAGCAAGTTGCTCGTGGCCGCCGCGCAGGAAATCAAGAAGGAGCTTTATCTCGCCGTGCTGCTGGATCGCGCCACGTCGCGCCCGCTCATCATGGCCAGCACCGAGGGCGGCATGGACATCGAAGAAGTCGCCGAGAAACATCCCGAGAAGATCGTGAAGGAATGGATTGATCCCGCCGTAGGCATCATGCCGTATCAAGCGCGCAAGATCGCGTCGGCACTCGGACTGAAGGGCGACGCTTTCAACAGCGGCGTGAAGTTGCTGATGGGCGTTTACAAGACATGGTGGGAATGTGACGCGAGCATGGTCGAGATCAATCCGCTCTGCATCATCGCCGGGCCGGACGGCAAAGAAGTGCTCTCCGCCGTGGACGCGAAGATCGGTCTCGATGACAACGCGCTCTATCGCCACAAGAACATTCAGGAGATGCGCGATCTCGCCGAGGAAGCGCCGCTGGAAATCGAGGCTTCCAAGTTTTCACTCAATTACATCAAGCTCGACGGCAGCATCGCCTGCCTCGTCAATGGCGCGGGCCTCGCGATGGCGACGATGGACATCATCCAACATTACGGCGGCAGCCCAGCTAACTTCCTGGACGTGGGCGGCGGCGCGACGAAGGAACAAGTCACAGCGGCGTTCAAAATCATTTTGCAAGACCCGCACGTGAAGGGAATTCTCGTGAACATTTTCGGCGGCATCATGGATTGCAACGTCATCGCCACCGGCATCGTCGCGGCGGTGAAAGAAACGCATTTGAATCTGCCGCTCGTCGTCCGGCTCGAAGGCAACAACGTCGTCGCCGGCAAGAAAACTCTCGCCGAATCCGGCCTCACGCTCATCACCGGCGATACGATGGCGGACGCCGCGCAGAAAGTTGTCAAAGCCGTCGGCAAGTGAGACGCGGTTTCCACAAGGGCGATGTCACAAGCCGGCGAAGCGCGGACGGGGGAAGAGGTCAAGGTTGACCTTGAGCCGTACCGTCGCCTGGTGGAATTGCAGAAACAAATGATTGAACTATCTCAACACGAGCAGTCGCGCCGCGAGTGCGACGCGTTGCGCGCGCAGGTGACGAAGGAAATCTCCGCCCGCTTGCGCGGCACGGTGAGTTTGCAGCAGCGTTTGCGAACTGCTGTGCTGCGTTTGAGCCAGTTCACTCGAAAGGACTCGCTGCCATGCTGAAAGTCATTGAGATTGCCTTTACCTGTTACCCCGTCACCGACATGAAGCGGGCGCGGGAATTTTACGAAGGCGTGCTGCACCTGAAACCCACGATGCTCGTCGGCGAACCCGGCGGGATGCAATGGACGGAATACGACATCGGTCCGGGCACGCTCTCGCTCGGCTGCGGCGCGCCGGACTGGCAGCCGCGCAGCGACGGCTGCTCGGTTGGTTTGGAGATGGAAGATTTTGATTCCGCCATCGCCGAACTGAAAGCGAAGGGCGTGAAGTTCAAGATGGAACCGTTTCCAACGCCGGTGTGCACGATGGCGTTCATCTCCGATCCCGACGGCAACACGATTTGCATCCACAAGCGGCACGCAAAGTAAGTCATGAACAGAGAATTCTTGATTGTGGAATTTGCGACGCTGGAAGAATCTCTTCGCCTGACTCCGTGGGGAAGAATTCTCAAGAACGACGAAATGGTTAATCGGTTGCTTGAGCTTGAGGCATTCCTAGAGAAACTCGAACGCGGCTGGAAATTTATTCAATCACATCATGGCCATCCTAGTTAAACCAAACACCAAAGTTCTCGTTCAAGGCATCACCGGCAGCTTCGGCGCGCGGCATGCCCAACTCTCCATTGATTACGGCTCGCAAATCGTCGCCGGCGTCACGCCCGGCAAAGGCGGTCAAGTCTTCGAGCATGGCGGCAAGCGCGTGCCGATCTTCGACACCGTCGCCGAGGCCGTGAAACAAACCGGCGCGACCGCCAGCGCCGTGTTCGTGCCGCCCGCGTTTTGCGGCGACGCGATTCTCGAAGGCGTGGACGCGGGACTCGATCTCGTCGTCGCCATCACCGAAGGAATTCCCGTCAACGACATGGTGAAAGTTAAGCGCGCGATGGAAGGCAAACGCACGCGGCTCATCGGCCCGAACTGTCCCGGCATTGTGACGCCGGGCGAGGGAAAAGATTCGCACGGCGGCTGTCGCATCGGTATCGCGCCGGGATACATTCACAAGAAAGGAAACATCGGCGTCGTCTCGCGCAGCGGCACGTTGACTTACGAAGCGGTGTGGCAACTCACGTCGCGCGGCGTCGGCCAGAGCACGTGCGTCGGCATCGGCGGCGATCCAGTGAATGGCACGTCGCACCTTGATGTCATCAAGCTTTTCAACGACGACCCGGAAACCACCGGCATCATCATGATCGGCGAGATCGGCGGCAGCGCCGAAGAAGAGGCCGCCGAATGGATCGCGAAGAATTGCAAGAAGCCCGTGGCCGGATTCATCGCGGGCACGACCGCACCGCCGGGACGCCGCATGGGCCACGCGGGCGCGATCGTCAGCGGCGGCAAAGGAACTGCCGAGGCAAAGATCGCCGCGTTCAAAGCCGCCGGCATCGGCGTGGCCGTCACGCCGAGCGACATGGCGGATACATTGTTGAAGATGATGTGACGAGTGGCGAGTGACGGGTGACGAGTGACATGAATTCCGCGAGTTCAACGCTCGACATCTGGTCCCGGCACATGACACTCGTCACCTGTCGCACGCATGGGCCTGATTGATTTCATCCTGAATCTTGCCGGCCTGTTGCTGTGGGTGAACTGGCGCACGGAGCCGTTCAATCCGCAGTCGCACATGTCCACGCGCAATCTCATGGGCACGCTGCGTCGCGCGGACGCACCGCGAATGCGACGCTGGCATTACCTCGCGGGCCTGGCGGCGCTGCTGTTTTTTCGCGCCGTGATTTACCGGCAGATCGGGCCGGCGATTCACTGGACGGGCACGGCGGATCTCGGAGCGATTTCCATTTCATTTCGCAGCGATGTGTTCGGGCGCATCCTGCTTTTTTCCGTCATCAGTTTTGGCGTGGCGCTGATGGTGTTTTATCTGTGCCTGATTTTTCTCTCGCTGATGCGACCGTCGTCGGGGGAAATCCAACCCGGCGCGCGCTTCACCCGGCAGCAACTCGGGTTCGTGGAAAGCTGGCCGCGCGGCGTGCGGTTGGTGTTGCCGTTGATCGTCGCGGCGACTCTTTGGTGGCTCGCCAGTTGGGTGCTCACCAGTTGGGAAATCGTGCCGCGACCGGTTTCAGCGGCGCATCGGTTTGAACAGTCGCTGCTCGTGGGACTGGGAAGTTATCTGGCCTGGAAATATCTCATCATCGGCGCGCTCGGGTTGCACATGCTCAACAGCTACGTCTATTTTGGCCGGCATCCATTTTGGAATCACGTCAACGAAATCGCGCGGCGATTGCTCGCGCCGCTGGAAGTCTTGCCGCTCCGGCTGGGCAAGGT
>SCTL01000377.1 GCA_004297495.1 Verrucomicrobiota bacterium | reverse complement strand
GCAACGCCGGGATGGTCATGTTGTAATCCGGCGTGCCGTCCTTGCCCATCGGCAGGAACGTGCCGCCGCCCGAGTGGTGCATCGCGATGGCGATCATGCCGGGCAGAATCACGAGTGCGGGGAACAGCATCTTGGGAATCGCGGCGATGAGCGGTGTGCGCCGCGCGGCGCTCATGTTCTTGGCCACCATCGCGCGTTGCACGACGAGGAAGTCCGTGCACCAGTATCCGAACGAGAGCACGAAGCCCAACCCCATCACCATGCCGATCCATTCGACACCCATTGGATTGTCCGCCACGTTGCCCATGTGCGTCCACGAATCCGTCCACGTTCCCGCCGCGTAGCCCTGATTGGTCGCCACGGGGATGAGCTTTTCCTTGAGGACGCTCCAGCCACCCACGTCTTTCAACGCCAGAAACACCAGCGGTGCGAAGCCGAGCACGATCATGAAGAACTGGAGCACTTCGTTGTAGATCGCCGAGGTCAGTCCGCCGAGGAAAATGTAAACCAGCACGATGATGGCCGAGAGCGCGATGCAGAGGTTGTAATCCCAGCCCATCAGAATTTCGAGCAGCTTGGCCAGCGCGTGCATCGAGATGCCCGAGGAGAACACCGTCATCACCGCGAACGAAATGGCGTTGAACCCGCGCGTCTTTTCATCGAAGCGGAGTTTCAGATATTCCGGCACCGACCGCGCCTTCGAGCCGTAATAAAACGGCATCATGAAAATCGCGAGGAACACCATCGCCGGAATCGCGCCCACCCAATAAAAGTGGCTGGTCATGATGCCGTATTTCGCGCCGGACGCCGCCATGCCGATGACTTCCTGCGCACCGAGGTTGGCCGAGATGAACGCGAGGCCGGTGACCCACGCCGGAATCGAGCGCCCGGAGAGCAGGAAGTCCGTGCTCGCTTTCATGCGCCGCTTCAGCAACCAGCCGATGCCGATGACAAACGCGAAGTAGGTTATGAGGATGAGATAATCGAGCCCGCCAAGTTGTATATGCATAGCCTAGATTGATTGGATGCGGCATGTTCTATCGGGTGGCCGTGGCGATGTCAACCCACCCGAAAGAGGGGGATGTCATGATTTCAGGCGACTTGACGAATCGCGCAAATCCCAGGCGAGGCGAGGTCGCGTGCTCAAGTTGCG
Organism: Verrucomicrobiota bacterium; assembly: GCA_004297495.1. Classification (GTDB taxonomy): domain Bacteria; phylum Verrucomicrobiota; class Verrucomicrobiia; order Limisphaerales; family JADLHS01; genus SCTL01. Next base: position 2,863 of record SCTL01000377.1, on the reverse strand, counting down.
CCTGCGGAATGCGATTTAATGTCGCGCCCGCACTTGTTTCGTTGCCGAACGCTGCTGAAGAATTTGATCGGCCAGCACGCCGACCAACACGACCGCGCCGATCACCGCGAAGTTCAACGAACTGTCAATGCCCAGCAGGTTCACCAGATTCTGCAACACTTGCAGCAGCGCCGTGCCGATGACGATGCCGATGATCGAACCTTCGCCGCCCCGCAGACTGCATCCGCCCAGCACCGCCGCCGCGATGCCGTAAAGCTCGTAGAAATTTCCGTGCGTCGAGGGCGAAATTGAATTCGTGTAGAACGCGAACAGCACGCTGGAAATGCCCGTAAGCAATCCGCCGACGATGTAGGTGCTCGCCACCAACCGGCGCGTGTTGATGCCGGAGAAGCGCGTGGCTTCCTCATTGCGCCCCACCGCCAGCAAGTAACGCCCGTAAACAGAGCGATGCAGCACGAACCACATGACAACCGTTACCACGATCAACACAATGAACGGCATCGGGATTCCCTCGAACACCACGCGCGTCTGCGCCACGCCTTCCACGGTTTCTTCCACCGTGTGTCGAAACAAACGTCCCTTCGCCAGAAAACGCAGCGCCTCGAATCCTTGCGCCGTCCCGAATCCTTTCGTCGTGTCCTTCGCGATGTAGCGCGCCAGCCCGCGATAAAGCAGCAGCCCGCACAGCGTCACAATGAAGGCTTGAATCCGCAGTCGAGTGATGAGCAGGCCATGCACCCAGCCGAGAATCATCGGGACGAGAATTACAAAGCATGCCGCCAGCGGCCACGGCCAGTTCCAATCCCGCAACGCAATGGCCAGCAGCACTCCGCCCAGCGCGAACATCGAACCGACGGACAAATCAATCCCGCCCGTGATGATGACCAGTCCAAGCCCGATGCTGAAGATTCCGTACAGCCCGATGATGTTCGCGAGGTTCGCGAGATTGGTCGCCGAGAGGAACGCCGGATTCTTCAACGCCGTGACCGAGCAGACCACGACGAGCAAGATCGAAATGCCCAGTTCTTTTTTCATTTTTGATTTTCAACCACGGATCTGATTTTCAACCACGGATGGACACGGATAAACACGGATGCGGACTGAAGCCCGCGCTCGATTCCCATCCGTGTTCATCCGTGTCCATCCGTGGTGAAAAATTCATCCGGCAAACGCCGGCTTCGCATTCGCGATTTTTTTGCCGACGGCCAGTTGCATGATGTTTTCCTCGGTGCAATCCGCGCGCTCCAGCACGCCGGTGATGTGGCCCTCGTGCATCACGGCCACACGGTCGCTCACGTGGAGCACTTCCTCCATGTCGCTGCTGATCATGAGAATCACCGCGCCGTTGTCCGCCAGCGCGCGCATGATGCGGTAAATCTCCGCCTTCGCGCCGACGTCAATGCCGCGCGTCGGTTCGTCGAGGATCATCACCTTCGGCGACATTGAAAGCCATTTGCCGAGCACGACCTTCTGTTGGTTGCCGCCGCTCAGGTTCACGACCGCCGTTTCGCAGCCCGGTGTTTTGATTTTCAGCGACGCGATCTGTTCGTCCGCCGTCTTGCGTTCGCGATCGCGCCGGATCAGGCCCAGCGCCGTGTAGCGTTGTAGCGACGGCAGCGTGACGTTCTCGCGCACAGTCATGCGCGTGACGAGTCCTTCGCCGCGCCGATCTTCCGGCACGAGATAAATGCCCAGCTCGATGGCGTCGCGCGCTGAATTGATTTTCACCCGCTGATCGCCGATGGAAACTTCGCTGCCGCCGGCTGCATCCAAACCGACGATGGCCTTGGCAATCTCCGAACGGCCCGCGCCGACGAGGCCGGCAAAGCCAAGAATCTCTCCGCGCGCCGCGTCGAAGCCGACGTTCTTCTGCGGATAACGGCTGGAACGCGCATTGCGAATCTTGAGATAGCCCGGCGTTTTCGTAGCGTGCGATTCGACGTAAAAACTTTTGATGTCGCGGCCGACCATCAGCCCGACGATGCGGTCGTGGGAAATTTCCGCCTTGCCGATTTCACCGGCGTTCTTGCCGTCGCGCAACACCGCCACGCGATCCGCGCAATGCTCGACTTCGCCGAGGCGATGCGAAATGTAAATCACACTCACGCCGGACGCGCGGAGTTCGCCGATGAGCTGGAGCAACCGCTCCGTCTCCGTCAGCGTGAGTGACGACGTCGGCTCGTCCATGATGATGATGCGCGCGTTGAGCGAAAGCGCCTTGGCGATCTCGACCATCTGCTGCTGCGCGAGGGAAAGTTTGTCGAGCCGCGTGCGGCTGGAAACGTCGAGGCCGAGACGTTTGAGATACGGCTCGGTGTCGGCGTGGATTTTTTTGCGGTTGATGAGTTGGAACGGGCCAATCTTCGGCTCGCGACCGAGGAAGACATTGGCCGCCACATCCAGATTGTCGAGGACGTTGAGTTCCTGGTGAATGAACGCGATACCCAGCTTCATCGCATCGGTGACGTTTCCAATTTTGACTGGCTGGCCGTCCACGAAAATTTCGCCGCCATCCGGCTGATAGACGCCGCCGAGAATTTTCATCAGCGTGGATTTGCCCGCGCCGTTCTCGCCGCACAGCGCGAGCACTTCGCCCTTGCCGACGGCGAGGCTGACGTTGTCCAACGCGACCACGCCCGGGAATCGCTTGGCGATTCCGCGCATTTCAAGCAGATGTGGCTGGCTCATGCGGTTCAGAGTGAAATATGTTTTCGCTCGCTCTCACCCCTACCCTCTCCCCCGGGGAGAGGGAGAAGCACAGAATGGCTTGCGAAAGCCTCAACCGCGCACGATTCGCCGACCAGCGGCCAATGATTCTCCCTCTCCCCTTCCGAAGGGGAGAGGGCCGGGGTGAGGGGATTTG
>SCTL01000376.1 GCA_004297495.1 Verrucomicrobiota bacterium | reverse complement strand
AGCGGACGATGATGCGGAATGCCGGGCAGGTTGACCGTGTCGCGCGGGAGTTCGATATAGACCGGGCGTTTGTAGCGCAGCGCGGCGTGGAGCACGCGGTCAATTTCCTGAAACGCGGTCTGTGGATCGCTCAAGACGGTCGAGGCGACGGTGAGTTGCTCGAAAACTTTTTTCTGCGTGTCGAACTCGCGGACCTTGTGGTGCAGCAACGGATTTTTCTCGCGCTCCTTCATGCCCGGCGCGCCGCTGATAACGACCACGGGAGATTTTTCCGCGAAAGCTTCGGCGGTGGTGTTCGCGACTTTCAATCCGCCGACGCAATACGTCACGCACACCGCGCCGAGTCCGCGCACGCGCGCGTAGGCGTCGGCGGCGAAGCCCGCGCCTTGTTCGTCGCAGGTGTTGATGACTTTGAGTTTGCTGCGTGAAAGCTGGTCGTAGAAGCCAAGCACGTAATCGCCCGGGATGCCGAAGACGTGGCGCACGCCGTGCGCGTAGAGTTGTTGGATGAGATAATCCCCGATGGTGAGCGGAGTTTTCATGTGGCCCGGCGCAAGACTAACATGCGCGGCTAGGCGGGTCAAAGCTCGTGGAACGGGAAAACATTCAACGTTCAACATTCAACCCTCAACACTCAACGCCGGCCCACGGGACTTTCCGGCTGTTCGGCGTTGAATGTTGAATGTTGTATGTTCCGCCGTTCAGGCCTACCTCGCCGCCGCGCAGATTTGCTTTTCCAATTTCTCCAGTCGCGCTTCGAGTTGCGCGTTGCTTTGTTTCAGCCGCGCCAGTTCCGCGTCACGCGCTTCCACGAGCTGATGCAGTTCACGGATGGCGGCGATGGAGGTGATGGCGGCGGGATAAGTGTCCACCTGGAGAATCGGCGTGCCGTCGAGCGACTCGCCGCTGGATTTCACCGCGTCGGGATAGACTTCGGCAAATTCCTGCGCGACGACGTTGTAATAAATCTTGTCTTCGATGGCGGGATGCGCGCGGAGATATTCTGGCGTGTAACGGAACGCGACGGGCCGCACGCGTTCGATGGTTTCGAGCGCGCGCGTGACTTCGTGGATGTCGGTCTTGATGCGCGCGTCGGAATTGGCGAGCCAGCCGCCGGCGGTGAGTTTCGAGGCTTCGCCCTCGACTTCCAGCCGGTTGGTGGCGGCGATGCGGCCGAGGCCGACGCTGCCGTCGGCGGCGATGCGCAGGCGTTCGGTGCCGGCGGTCGCGAAGGCGAGGACGTTGGTGGCGGGATTGAACAGGCCCGAGCTCGTGCTGTTGAGGAAGGTGATGGCGGGCGCATTGGAACTTCCGGCGGCAGAAAATATCCGGCTGCTCGCGCTGACGGAAAGCTGGCCGTTCACGAAGGCGTTGTCGCCCACGTAGAGACGATCGGGCGTGTAGAGACCGTAACCGTTCGTGCCGTTGACTGAACCAAAAACTCCCACGGGCACGCCGGTCAACGCCGTCGCGATGCCGAACACGCCGCTGCCAAACGGCGCGCTCGTCTCGCCGTACACGCCCGCATTCGTGCCGGTCGCGGAGGACGCGAGGCCGTACACGCCCGAACCTTGCGGCGAGGCGGATTCGCCGGTGACGCCGGTGGTGAAGCCGCTCCCCGCCGCCGCATAACCCTGTACGCCGGTGCCATTGACGGAATCGGATTCGCCGAACACGCCGTAGTTGATGCCGCCGCCGGAGGCAATGGCGGTAAGCCCGGACACGTTGTTCGAGGTCGCGGTGTTCTCGATGTAAAGCGTGTCGAGTGCCGCGCCAATCCAGATTTGTCCGAGATGATCGTGAGCGTTCGCGTTCATCCACACGGGCGCACCGCCGGAAACCGTGAGTACGTTCCCCGCCGAGCCGATGGCGCGGCGCGCAAGGGAATTCGCCGAGGGCGCATACAGCAAATCGCCCGTGGCCAGCGTGCCCAAACCGGTACCGCCCTGAGCGGCGGAGAGCGGCGTGGTGAGACCGGTGAGGGAAGTGATGTCTGAGTTCGCGCCACTCGCAGCGGCGCTCAATGCCGACCGAGCGCCGGCGGCAGTCGTGGCCGCCGTGCCGCCATTGGCGAGCGGCAAAGTGCCGGTGACGTGCGTGGTCAAACCGACTTTGCCCCACGCGGGCGCGGAACCGACACCGCCGGAGATCAAAGTATTGCCCGTCGTCACATCGGCGAGTTTGCCGAGCGCGGTCGTGCCACTCGCGAAAAGCAAATCGCCGACGGTGTAGCTCGATTGCCCGCTGCCGCCTTGCGCGGCGGAAAGTGGAGTGGTGAGACCAGTGAGGGAAGTGATGTCCGAGTTTGCGCCGCTGGAGGCCGCGCTGAAATTTGCGCGGGCCGCCGAAGCGGTCGTCGCGCCCGAGCCGCCTTGCGCCAGTGAAAGCGGAGTTGTCAGGCCGGTCAATGAAGTGATGTCAGAATTGGCGCCGCTCGCCGCCGCACCGAGTGCGGTGCGGGCGGTGGGCGCGGTGCTGCCGCCAGTGCCGCCGTTGGCGAGTGCGAGGGTGCCGGTGACGTGCGTGGCCAATCCTATTTTGCCCCACGCGGGCGCGGAGCCGACGCCGCCGGAAATCAGCGCGTTGCCCGCGGCCACGTCGGTTAGCTTGCTCAAAGTCGTCGCGGTGTTGGCAAAAAGCAGATCGCCAATCGTGAAGCTGGACTGGCCGCTGCCGCCTTGTGCGGCAGAGAGCGGCGTCGTCAGGCCGGTGAGTGAAGTGATGTCCGAATTTGCGCCGCTGGCGGCGGCGGCGAAGTTGGCGCGCGCGGCGGCAGCGGCCGTCGCACCTGATCCGCCTTGCGCCAGTGAGAGCGGCGCGGTCAACCCGGCCAGGGAAGTGATGTCGGAATTCGCTCCGCTCGCGGCGGCGCCGAAATTTGCGCGGGCGTTCGCGGCTGTCGTGGCGCCGGAGCCGCCTTGCGCCAGGGAAAGCGGCGTGGTCAATCCCGCGAGTGACGTGATGTCAGTATTGGCGCCGCTCGCCGCCGTGCCGAGATTTGCGCGCGCCGCCGCCGCCGTGCCCGCGCCCGTGCCGCCGTTCGCGAGTGGCAACGTGCCGGAAACATCCGTCGTCAACGCGACGGTGGCGGGCGTCCAGTTCGCGCCGTCGTAGCGCAAGTGTTGATTCGCCGTGGGCGCGCTCGCGGAAACATTCACGCCGCGAATCCGCGCCACGGTGTTGTTGGTGGCGGCGCCGGTGACATCGCCGGCGAGCGTGACGGAAACGTTCGTGGCGGTGGCGGTGAGATTGGTGAGGCCCGCGCCGTTGCCGAAGAACGCGCCGACGAAGCGGTTGGCATTGTTCGCCAGCGTGCTGACGCCGTTGAAAGTGTTCGAGCCGGTGAACGTCTGGTTCGCATTCAGCAACGCGGCATTGGCGGAAAGCCGTGCGTCGGCCAGCGTGCCGGAGGAAATGTTCGAGGCGTTCAGGTTCGTGATGCTCGCGCCGTTGAAATTCGTGGTGGAAGGAAGATTCGTCAGACCCGCGCCGTTGCCGAAGAACGCGCCGAGGAAACGATTGGCGTTGTTCGTAAGCGTGCTGACGCCCGTAAAGATGTTTGTGCCGGAGAAAGTTTGCGCGCGATTGAGCAACGCCACGTTGGTCGAGAGCCGGGCATCGGCGAGCGTGCCGGAGGAAATGTTCGAGGCGTTCAGGTTCGTGAGGTTCGCACCGTTGAGATTCGTCGAGCCAGCGATGTTGAGATTAGTCAACCCGCTGCCGTTGCCAAAATGGCTGCCCACGAAACTGTTTGCGTTGTTGGCGAATTGATTCGCGCCGGTGAACGTGTTCGCCGTGCCGAGTCGTGGCACGACGCTCGTGTCAATGGCGAGCGTGCCGGAGTTCGTGATCGGCCCACCGATCAAGCCCGTGCCTGTGGCGACGGAGGTCACCGTGCCGCTGCCGGTCGCTGCCGTGCCCCACGCGAGCGAGCCGCCGCTCATTTTCAGAACTTGTCCTTCCGCGCCCGCGCCGGGACTGAGTTTCGCAGCGGTGATCGCACCGTCCGCGACGGTCGTAGCTTGCAAAGCGTAGGGCGTGGCCGAGATGCGTTGTCGCGGTGTGAGGGTCGTGTAGGCCGCCACGCTGCCGGTCGGGCGCACGGCGATTTCGAGCCAGCGATTCGAGCCGGTGAACGCCGCCGCGCCGTAATCGAGCGACGTCGTGAACACACCGTTGCTCACGAGAATCGGCGGCTTGGCGATCGGCCCGCCCACGGCGCTGCCGCCGGCGCTGGCGGCAAAGAGCGTGAATTGCAGATCGAAGTAGCCGTTGGCGGGCGCGTTCGAGGCGAGCAGTTGTCCCTGATACGTGAACGCGGACGCGGTTTGCGCGCGCGCGGTGGCGGTCAGGGCCAGCAGCGTCGCGGCCAGCAGGAGTGGGAGGCGTGTCTTCATAAACTTGAGCGGGTTGGCGCAGGCGAACATCGCGCTCGAAGGCGGCGCGATGAATCGCTGGTGCAGTTGGACAAGGGAAATTGAGATCATTGAAAAAGTTTCCTGATGAGAGACGGTGTTGCCGGCCCGGTTCTTCACGGTGTCCGCAGACGATAGAATCGTTGTGTCACGGAAATCGCGTTAGTCACATGAATCGTAGTCGCCGTTTGCTGCGAGGGAATGTTGGTGAGCGTGGTCCAGTTGCTGGAATTGAGCGAGTCGCGGAACTCGACGGCGTAAGTGCGATTGGTCTCCGCTTCGAAGGAGAAGCGGAACTGGCTGCCGATTTTGGCGGCGTTGAACATGACGAAAGCGGAGTAATGAATTTCCAGCACGGGCTGGTTTGTGCCGCTCTCGCGCGAGCCGACCTGCCGGCCGGAAGCGGCGAGTTCACTCTGCGCCAGGAGCAGCCAGCCGAAATTGCCCGCGGAATTCGTCAGCCAGTTTTGCACATCGGCGATCAGGCCGGCGGAGGAAAATTCGTTCGTACTGCCGGTGCCGTTGAAGGTGGCCGTAGCGCTGGCGGTCGTGGCAAAATCCGTTCCCGAGAGTCCGCCGCCCGCGCTCCAGAGGGATTGTTGATGCAGCCGCGAGTTCCACGTCGCTTCGCCGGTGGTGGCGGGCAGGCCGGCTTTGCTGCCTTCGCCCCAGTTTTTAAGCACGCGATGGATTTCAAAGCTTGCCGGTGGATTCAACGGGCCGGCTTGCGTGACAATGAAGCGGAGTTTGGCCGAATTGATCGTCGCACCTGAAGGAATTGAACTGAGGTCAAAGCGAAATAGCCCGTGATTGTGCGGCGAGCCGTTGTTGCCGACGCCGACGGGCAGGC
>SCTL01000375.1 GCA_004297495.1 Verrucomicrobiota bacterium | reverse complement strand
CCGGGCCAGGCGTTGAGCGACTTCAACATCTTCCGCCTCATCGCCGAATACTGGGGCTGCGCGGACTTGTTCACGCAATGGACCTCGCCGCAAGCTGTTTTTCAGATCATCAAGAAGTTGAGCGCCGGCCAGCCCTGCGACATCACGGGTATCGAGGACTATCGGCATCTGGATGCGGAAGGCGGGATTCAGTGGCCGCTGCCTAGTGAGAGTTCCAAGTTGCAAGTTGAAGGTTGCAAGTTGCCCAACTCCCACGTCGCGGAAAACCTGCAACCTGCAACCTGCAACCTGCAACCCACCCGCGAGCGCCGCCTCTTCGCCGACGGCAAATTCTTTCTCCCCGACGGCAAGGCGCATTTTTATTTCGACGCGCCCCGTCCCGTCAGCGAGCCGACGGACAAAGATTTTCCCTTCGTCATGCTCTCGGGTCGCGGCACGAGCGCGCAATGGCACACGAACACGCGCACGGCCAAGTCCGCCGTGTTGCGCACGCTCTATCCCGCGAATCCCTACGTGGAGATTCATCCCAATGACGCCGAGAGATTGCGCATCGAGCCGGCCACGACCGTGGCACTCGTCTCACGTCGTGCGCGCGTCGAGTGCACCGCTATGATCACGCCCACTGTGCAACCCGGCCACGTCTTCGTGCCGATGCACTACGACGTGACCAATCAACTCACGAAAGCTGAATTTGATCCGCACTCGCGCCAGCCGAGCTACAAATACTGCGCGGTGCGGGTGGAGCGCATCCAATGAAAGTTTTATTGCCGCAAACCCAGATTCGTCGCATGAGTCCTATGAGTCGCATAGGAACACATGAGACTCATGCCCACCCATGAGCGCTGCCGCACTTCCCCCCGCCACCGGCGAATTCACGACGGAGCAAAAGGAATATCTCCAGGGCTTCCTCGCCGGCGTGGCGGCGCGTGTGCCGTTCGTCGGCGAAACCGGCGCGGGCCAGTTCACGGCTGACCCGGCGTCTGGCGGACAAAATCTCGCCGCACCCGCCGAAACCATTCACGGCACACCGCTCGCCGACGTTTGCAAACAGGAACTCTGGAAACACGAGAAGCACGGACTCGATTGCTGGGATCGCATCCTCGCGCACGCCGAGGCGAACCAGATGCCGAACGACGAGGACACGTTTCGCTTCCGCTTCTACGGCCTGTTCAATGTGTCGCCCGCGCAAAACAGTTTCATGTTGCGCTGCCGGATTCCCGCCGGCGAACTCACCAGCGCGCAACTCGCCGGCCTCGCCGACATCGCGGATGATTGCGGCAACGGCAAAGCCGCCATCACGACGCGCTCGAACATTCAGATCCGCGAGATCGCGCCGAAGAACCTGGTCAACACTTACACGCGATTGCAACAACTCGGGCTGACCTCGCGCGGCTCGGGCGTGGACAACGTGCGCAACGTCACCGCATCGCCGACGGCTGGATTTGATCCGCAGGAGTTGATTGACGTGCGGCCCTTCGCGCACGCGCTGCATCATTACATTCTGAACCATCGCGATCTCTACGATCTGCCGCGCAAGTTCAACGTCGCTTTCGAAGGCGGCGGTGCGGTGGACACGGTGGCGGACACGAACGACATCGGCTTCATGGCGGTGCGCGTGACTGAAAAGGCCCTTACCCCGGCCCTCTCCCATCCGATGGGAGAGGGAGAATCGTCCGCCGTCTCCTCCGAAAACCAAAGCGCGGTGTTGGCCGGACAACTCTCCGCAAAGAACAGAATGTCCGCAGGCTGTTCCCCTCTCCCGTCCGACGGGAGAGGGGTCAGGGGTGAGGGTCAGGTTTACTTCCGCGTCGAACTCTGCGGCATCACCGGCCACAAACAATTCGCCAAGGACACCGGCTTGCTCATCAAACCCAGCGAAGTGGTGGCTGTGGCGGCGGCGATGTTGCGCGTGTTCAGCGAGCACGGCGACCGCACCGACCGCAAGAAAGCGCGTCTCAAATATCTCGTGGACAAATGGGGTGTGGAAAAATTTCTCGCCGAGACGCAAAAGAAACTCGCGTTCCCGCTGGTGAAACTCGCGCCGGAACTTTGCGAGCGCCGGCAGCCTTCGATTCCGCACGGGCACATCGGCGTTTATCGGCAGAAGCAGCCCGGGAAAAATTACATCGGCGCGGTGATTCCCGTCGGCGTGATGACGACGAAGCAAATGCGCCGGCTCGCCGAGATCGCCGCGAACTACGGCAGCGGAAACATTCGCCTGACGCCGTGGCAGAATCTTTTGCTCCCCGACGTGCCCGATGCGTTCGTCGAGACCGTGAAGCGCCAGCTCGTGCGGATGGGTTTTCACTACGAAGCCACGAATGTTCTCGGCGGACTCGTC
>SCTL01000374.1 GCA_004297495.1 Verrucomicrobiota bacterium | reverse complement strand
GGCCGACGGGCATGCCGAGAGCCACAAATGGTTGGACGCCGCCACCATTGCCTTTGCCTCGAACGAAAACCCATCCAAATACTTCAATGCGTCTTTGGTCCCCACCGCTGCCCAATCTCCCAACGATCTTTACTATCTGGCAAAGGGTTTTGCCACGCAGCTAAATCCCTGAAGTTTTCTCCAATCCAACCACACCCCCCATCATTACATGAAAAAAATGACCTCAGCCCGTTCCATTCATGGCAGACTCCTAGTTGCAGCCACTGCGCTGCTCGCGACAGTCGCAGCCGTCCGCGCGGATTATCAGAGCACCGTCCTCGGTGATTCGCCGTTGGCGTATTATCCTCTCAACCTGGACGTTGATACCAGTGGCTTCGCGACGGATCTGTCCGGGAACGGCAACACCGGCACGAACGTCAATGTTTACTCCGGGTTCGACAATGCCGTCGGCCCCTCAGCTTTCATCACGAACGCCATCAACTTCGACGGCGTTTCGCAATACATTGAACTCGGCAACGGCGTCGCGGGCGGTCTGAACTTCAGCGGCCCCATCACGATGGAAGCTTGGGTGCAGTCTGCCAACACGACACAAGGGCCGAAGAATATCATAGCCAAGGGATATGAATCGTCCGTAAACAGTGAAATCACTTTGCGGGCCAATGCCGGCAATTGGTTTGGCGCGTCATACAACGGGGGCACCCACGGCGCGAGCGGCGGCACGCAGACCACCGATTGGACGCATCTTGTTTGCACCTACGATGGCGTCAATTGGAAACTGTACCAGAACTCCGTTTTGATTCAGAGCAACCCCGATGGAACCGGTGCCCTGGCTTTTGCATTCCCATGGAGAATCGGAACCGGCAGCGGTGATTTCGGCAATTCGAGATATTTCCAGGGCAAAATCAGCTCGGTGGCGCTCTACAATCACGGGCTGACGAGCAATCAGGTGAACAACCACTATTTCATGGGCAAGTATGGCCTCAGCCCGAGCAACGCAATTCCCATCATCACCGCGCAGCCGCAGTCGCAGTCCACTTACGTGGGTGGCTCGGCGACATTCAGCGTTGGCGTATTGAGCGTCCTGCCGACGACGAATCAATGGTTCAAGAACGGCAGCCCACTTCCAGGCAAAACCAACGCGTCGTTGACTCTCAACAATGTTCAGCCGGGCGACGATGTGAATTATAGCGTCGTTATCGGCAACTCCAACGGCACTACGAACAGTGATTCAGCTAGTTTAACTTTGTTCACCCCCGCGCTACTTCAATGGCTCGGCACTGGCAACAGCGGTGACTGGGACACTGGCAGTTCGGCGAACTGGCTGAATAACTTGAGCCAGCAAGTGGTGTTCAATTCGGGCGATCAAGTCACCTTCGCGGATGTCGCCGGTGCGCCGACCAATGTTGCTATTCCGAGCAGTGTATCACCAAGCCTGATCACGGTGAACGCGACGACGAACTATACGTTCACGGGCTCCGGACCAATCACCGGCACCGGCGGTCTTGTTAAGAAGGGTTCGGGCACGTTGACGATGATCTCGGGAGCGAATTTTACCGGCCCAGTCACGGTGGGCGGGGGAACGGTTTACGCCGGCAACTTTGCCTTGGCGGGAGTTTCATCAATCACGGTGACCAACAATGCCACCTTGGACTTTGGTGGCGCTGACGTCACCGGTAACAAGCCGGTCACGGTTGCGGGAACCGGTGTCAACAATGTCGGGGCGCTCATCAATAGCAGCTTCGAAACCTACAACAATGTGTTGAGCATCACTCTGGCTGGCGATACGACCATCGGTGGCAGCAGCCGCTGGGATTTGGCGAGTGGCTCGACCATCGCCGGGCCTTACAATCTCACGCTCAACCGCGCCAACAGCGGTGTTTACGGTGAGTGGAAGCCGGTCAGCATCGGTTCGGACGTGGGCGACATTACTCTAGCCACCGGCAAGCTTGGCGTCTCGGGCATGTCGAGCAGCTTTGGCAATCCCGCCAAGCTCCTGACGGTGAACACCAACTTCGAGTTGGATTTCTGGAGTGGCGGTTGCAATCGCACTTTCCACGTCTTGAACAACGGCAAGGTACAGATCTTCAGCTCGCCCGACACCGTCAGCGGCAACATGATTTTTGAAGACAATGCCCAGTGGTATCTCTACGGCGGCAGCAGCACGCAAAACCTGAACGGCAATGTGACGTTTAATGGCGTGGCTCACTTCCTGGTGGGCGACGCCCATCGCGCCTACAATGGCGTGCTCAGCGGCACGGGCGGCTTCGTGATGGATGGCTGGAATCACCAGATGATTCTTACTGCCTCCAACACCTACTCCGGCCCCACCATCATTGGCGACGGCCCGCAGGTGGCATTGACCGGCACTGGTTCAATCACCCACAGCTCGCTGATCTTCTTCGGCGGCAACAGCGCCGGCTCAGTGCACATCGACGTTAGCGGGCGTGCGGATCAGACACTGGCGCTGGCGAGCGGCCAGACCTTGGGCGGCGTTGGCCAGATTGTCGGCAAGTTGACTGTTTCCGCAGGGGCGACGCTTGCTCCTGCTGGAACAAATACGACAATTGGCATTACCACAGGGCAAAACGCCACGGGCACAATTTCCGCCACGGGCGATATCGCATTGTCCGGCACGACGGTTATCAAGTTGAACGGAACGGGCGCCAACGATGCGGTTACGTCCACGACGGGCAGCATCACCTACGGCGGCACGCTGAATCTGGCCAACATCAACGGCGTACCGCTCGCCTCGGGCGACACATTCCAAGTCTTCAACGCTGGAACTATTTCCGGTACGTTCGCGAACATCACCCCGGCAAAACCCGGCGTGGGTCTGGCTTGGAACCTGAGCCAGTTGAACACCGGCAACATCAGCGTCGTATCACAACCAGTCATCAACAGCACGGTGGTCAGCGGCGGCAATCTGATCTTCAGTGGCACGAACGGCACCGCCGGCAACACTTACTACGTGCTGACTTCGACGGACGTGGCGGCGCCGCTTGGCAGTTGGACTCCGCTTGCGACGAATACATTTGGTCCGGGCGGCGTGTTTAGCGTTACGAACGCCATCAATCCGGCAACGCCGAAGCGGTTCTATCTGTTGAAACTGCCCTAGCTGTTTGGTCCCCTGGTTGCGGAGGATCTACCTCCGCAACCGGGAGACTCTGGAATTCGCGAAAAACCGCAGGACTGGTATTCTGGTCTGGCGGTTTTCTTGTTGTGAAAGCTGGTTCATTGGAGAACGGTCAACGAATTTTGTGTGACATGTCGAAAGTTAAACGTGCCCGGCTGAGTTTATTCGTCATTTTCACAGCTCTCATTGGGATGTGGTTGAGCAGCCCGACGTTCGCTGCGCCTTTGTTTCAACAGGTGGGCAACTTGCTGGTGATGTCGAATGGTAATGTGCGGTTGGAATACAATCTCATCGCAGGAACGACTGACCTCTTCTGGAAGAACTCAAAGAAAGTCGCCGCCTTTTACAGCGGCGTTACATTGAGCACGGGTTACATCCGGGGCAGCCAATACTCTAGTTGGAGCTATGCGCTCGTAGGCAGTAACCAAGCCGTCGTCACAGCAACTGGTTCGGGGCTTCCCATGATGAAACAGTATTTCACCTTGGACGAGACCAATAGCTTCCTTGCGCGAGTGACGGTTGAAGGTTCTGGCCTGAGCGCAAATTGGATCGCGCCTGTAGTCGTAGATTCAACCGGTGGAGTTGATCTCGGCGTTGCAAACGACAATCGCGCCCTCTGTGTGCCATTCGACAACGATCACTTCGTCCGTTACGACGCCAAGCCAATCAACAGCACCAGTGTCAGCTATGAAGTCGCCGCATTCTACGATAACACCACGCGGAATGGATTGGTGGTCGGCTCGGTAGAACACGATGTGTGGAAAAGCGGGATTTATTTCTCCGGCTCCAACAACAAGCTCAACCAGATGAACGTCTATGGTGGCGCTCCTTGCCCTTGGGACGTTTCGCCGCACGGCAGCATCACCGGAAATCTCATCAGCTCGCCGACAATGTTCGTGGGCTTCAACGACGACTGGCGCATCGCAATGGAAGATTTCGCCACTGCAAATCTTAAATTTGCTTCACGGCTACCGTGGACCAACGGCGTCCCTTTCGGTTGGAACAGTTGGGGCGTGTTACAAGAGAACATCCGTTACACCAACGCCATCGCCGCCTCCGATTTCTTTCGCACGAATCTAACACCGAACAGTTTTGCCAATCAAGGGACGGTTTACATCAATCTCGACGCGTTCTGGAACGACAACTTCACCACGACGGAACTTCAAAGTTTCGTGAATCACTGTCACTCGAATGGTCAGAAGGCCGGCGTTTACTTCGGTCCGTTTGTGTGGTTTGGTTCGACGAATGACGCGTGGTGGTGGCCGGTGGAAGGCACGGGCAACGTTTATTACTATCAAGACATCCTGCTGCGCGACAGCAACGGCAATTACCAATCCAATGACGGCGGTTGGGCCATTGACCCGACGCATCCGGGCACAAAGCTGAAGATCAATTACTGGATGAACATGTTCACGAATTACGGCTTCGACTTTGTGAAAATGGACTTCCTCGGACACGGCGCGCTCGAAGGTCAACATCACGATCCCGCGGTAAAGACTGGCATCCAAGCCTATAGTCAAGGGATGCAATATGTAGTGAACCGCAACAACGGCCGAATGTTTCTTAGCGAATCCATCGCGCCTTTGTTTCCCTACCAGTTCGCGCATGCCCGCCGCATCGCTTGCGACGCGCAGGACTCGGGTATCGGCAATACGGAATACACGTTGAACTCCGTGTCGTATGGCTGGTGGTTGGATCGCCTCTATGCCGCCAACGATCCCGACCTCATGGTATTTGGCGATGGAGCAACCGCCAATGAAGCACAAAGTCGCCTCATCAGCGGCGCAGTCACCGGCATGATGCTGAATGGCGATGATCTTTCGACGAGCACTGGCCAGAGCGCCGCTGCCACCTATCTCAGCAATCCGGCGATCAATGACGTTGCGCGTAGCGGTCGCACATTTCGTCCCATCGAAGGCAACACCAGCGACAGTGCCGTGGATCGTTTTGTCCGGCAGGATGGCGACACGTGGCTCATCGCGGTGTTCAACTACTCAACATCGAGCGCCACCAAACCAATTGATCTAACCCGCGCCAGTCTGCCCGCCGGCAGTTATCGCGCGGTGAACCTGTGGGACAACAGCGCATCCACTGTCAGCGGCTCGATGAGCGTGAGTCTCGGCGCGCGGCAGGCCAAACTGTTTCGCCTGCGACTCAATACCAACACGAATCTGACTTGGGCCGCGACGACCAGCAGTGTCTGGGACAACGGCGGCACGGCAAACTGGCGGAATCCGACCACTGGAGCGCAAAGCAGCTTTTTGTCCGGCGACACGGTGTTGTTCGATGATCAGGCGGGAGTTTTGACGAACGTGTTGGTCAACCAAACCCTTTCGCCAGCGGCCGTCAATGTCAGTTCAGCGACGAATCATTTCACACTTAGCGGAACGGGACAGCTTGGCGGAGCGGGAAGTTTCTTGAAACAAGGCAGCAGCAAGCTCGCTGTCGGCGTGGCAGGTAACTTCACTGGCTCAACCATCATCGCCGGTGGGACGCTCAAGACACTCAGTGGTGCAGCGCTGTCGGGAACATCCGCGTTGGCCATCAGCAATGGCGCGGCGCTGGATTTCAGCGGCAATCCTGTGCCCGGCAATAAATCCGTTTCTGTTTCCGGCGCTGGCCCGAGCGGCGCAGGCGCGCTCGTGAACACCGGCAACGATTTCTACAACCAGATTTTCACTCTCACGCTGACCGGCGACACGACCTTCGGCGGAACACATCGCTGGGATTTGGTCAGCGGTTCGTCGGTGACCGGACCGTTCAATGTGCGATTGAAATACACGGGTGGCTACGCGGAATGGGATTCAGTTTCCGTCGCGGCGAATGTGGGAGACTTCGAAGTCGTGCAGGGTGCTGTCGGCATCAAAGGCATGGGGCAAAGTTTTGGCAACGCCGCCCGAAGCCTCACCGTTCGGCCCGGCGCTGAGATTGATTTCTGGAACAGCGGCACGGGCGTGAACAGCGGTTACGCCAAAAACATCACGGTGCAAACCAACGCCACGATTAAGGTTCTCACCTCGCCGAACACGCGCTTCGACGCGAATGTATCCCTCGACGAAGGCGCACAATGGGTTCTCCTCTTCGGTAGCGGCAGCCAGACGATGAACGGCACGTGGCAACTCAACGGGCTGACACATCTGCTGGTTGGCGATAGCACCGTGACCTTCACCAATATCATCACCGGTCCAGGCGGATTCGTCTGGGACGCCTTCAACAACAATCTCGTCTTCACCGCTTCGAATACTTATAGCGCTCCAACCATCATTGGCAGGGGTCTCAAGCTGGCGCTGAACGGCAACGGTTCAATCACGCACAGCGCGCTGATTTTCTTTGGCGGCACTGACGCCAGTGCGCCGCAACTCGACGTGACAGGAAGGAGCGATGCCACATTCACGCTGGCAGCCGGACAAACGCTCGCTGGCATCGGTGCGATTCAAGGCAACCTAGTCGTGTCACCTACTGCCACGATTTCGCCGGCGGGAACAAACACCTCGCTCAGCATCACCACTGGAACGAATGCCGTTGGAACAATTGTGGCCACGGGAAATGTCGCGGTGAACGGAACGACTGTCATCAAGCTTAGGGCAGGCACGAACGATGTCGTCCAAGCGGGCGGTCAGGTTGCATTTGGCGGCACGTTGAAGCTAGTGAGTCTCAGTGCGCCTCCGATCGCTGGCAGTAGTTACCAGATTTTCAGCGCAGCGGGTTATTCCGGCGCGTTCACGAATATCGCTCCCGCCTCGCCGGGGCTTGGGCTTGCGTGGGATTTGTCGCAACTCAACGCTGGTCGCATCGGCGTCGTTTCCGTTCCCGTCATACCGCCGGCGATCACCGAGACGATGCTCGCTCCTGCGGGGCTGGTGCTCGCCGGCACGGGCGGCGTGCCCGGTTTAACTTTCCAAGTGTTGGCCACCACGAACGTCAGCGCGCCATTGGGTAACTGGTTCGTCGCGGGCACGAACACCTTTGACGCCACTGGCAATTTTCGCCTGACTAATCAAATCAGCACCAATATCCCGCAGCAGTTCTACCGGCTGCGACTGAACTGAATTTATGACCAAACTACCACTGCTCCTCGTCTTCCTGTTTAGCGCCCCTTTTGTCGGCTGCGCAGCCGAGCCAACCGTGCCGCCTGCGCGCGAAGCCATCGAGTGGTGCGACATCTGGATTTCGCACGCGAATAAAACCAACCTGCCGCGCGTGCTGCTCATCGGCGATTCCATCACGCGCGACTATTATCCGGAAGTCGAGAAACGGCTCGCGGGTAAAGCTTACGTCGGACGGCTTTCCAGCGCGGCGTTTGTGGCTGATCCCGCGTTGCGCCAACAAGTCCAGATGGTGTTGGGCCAATACAAATTCGCTGTCATCCATTTCAACAACGGCATGCACGGCTGGCATTACAGCGAGGCGGATTATGGCAGGGCATTGCCCGCGCTGATCGCCACCATCCGAAGCAATGCCCCGCAGGCGCGGTTGATCTGGGCCAACACCACGCCCTTGCGCGATGGCAAGGGCGCGAACAGCGACCCGCAGTCAGAATATTCAGACGAACGGGTCGTCGCACGAAACAAGATCGCCGAGGAAATCATGACGACGCAGAAGATTCCTGTGAACGATCTTTTCACACCGATGCTTGGGCATCCCGAATATCACAGCGACAACGTCCACTTCAACGGTCAGGGTATCCAAGTCCAGGCGGCCAAGGTGGCCGGAGCGGTGGAGAAAGAATTGGCGCGCTGAATCGGCGTCGCCTCTGTTACTGAATTGCACAATCAACACCCAATTTTCCAGCGTTGAGGTTGAACTTTTTGCTGCGTGCGGACACGCTTAGCAGCTTGCCGGTGAACGGGCGTGGCGTCTGCGAGTCGGCCAGAAGAGTCTTTCCGTCCAGCGATGGCGCGAAACCGAAGAACGTGTTGACGACGACATCTGCGAACGCCGCGCCGCTGATACATTCCTTCATGCAGCCTTCGCGCTCGGCAATACGCACCGGCGCATCGTATTGGTTGCGCTGCGGCCCGTAAAATTCCCGCGCCTGCGCGAACGGCCCTTCCTTTGTGACCGCCGCCGTGCGGCAGTAAAAATCAAACGCATCGTTTGGGAATCCCAGCCGCCACATCGTCCCGACCGTCAGCGCCGGCCAGCCGTCATACGCACCCATCGGTCCGTGGTCGGGACGGTCGGATTTGGCGGCAGCGGCGTCTTTCAGACTCATCGCACGCATCCAGTCGCGCATGAGAAGCTCGCGTTTGACGAAATCCGTCATTTCACGGCGCATGTCGGGTGTGAGATCGTCGGCGAGCGCGTTGCCGACATAGATGTAATCAACGCAATGCCGCAGCTCGACGCGCTGACCATCCTGGTGCAAGCCATACCAGACGCCGTCGCCAGGTTTGTAAAGTGACAACACAGCGGGCAAAAGTTTAACCGCATCGTCGCGCAGTTCCTTGGCGCGGGCGGCATTGCCTTTCAACTCCTGAACGGCGGCGTCCTGGCGCATCATCCAGACATTTTGCGCGTTGCAGGAAGAAACGCGGTGGATGTAAGCCGGCGCACATTCGAGCAGGTTCTGATTTTCTCCGTAGTCCGCCAGCGGGTTGTCGGGGCGGACGAGCGTTTTCCAGTCCGTGGCCATTTCGTCCATGCGCTGAAGCACGGTTTTACCATCCGCCAGTTTTTCATCGAGAAAGGCCAGATCGCCGGTGACGCGAAGATAGTCCAGCGCTGTTTTGAAAATCGTGCAGGCGTTGAACGCATAGCCGGTGATGTGGTCGTGAGCTTCTGCGTCAAAGCTGTTGGTTTTGGTGAGATCAATGACCTGTCCACTGCGCGGATTCTGCACTAGCCAACGGCGCAGCGTGGCTTTCATGCCGGCGGGTTCGAGCAGCGCCCAGACGGTGCTTTGCATCGAGGCATCCCAATAAAACTGTGTGCCTGGCGCTCGCTCGCCACTGGTGATGAACGACCGTGGATGCACGGGAAACTGCGTGCGCTCCAGTTCCAGCATCGTGACGATGCCCATGTAATAATTCCGCTTCAGCGCCGCGTTGTCCGTGGCCAGCACCGGCAGGTTGCCGGAAAAATGTTTGTTGCCCCGTGTAAACGCATCTGCCCAGCGGCGCTCCCAGCATTTCTTGAAGCCGTCGAACTCAGCCGAAAAATGTTTGCGCCAGCGCGTCACATCGCCTTGCACCTTCTGCGAATCCGCCGCCCGCCCGTCACCGGCGATAAATTCCATTTCTGTTTTGCCGACGGCAGACAGCGCGATTTTCCATTGCCAGCGAACGATGCCATGGTCGTTCGTCACCGAGCTGGGTTTCGTCGCGGGACAAATCACCGTTGCGAAGCCCGGGCGTTGGTTCGTGTTGAGAACGGAGATTCCGTCCGGCTGCAACAAGCCTGAAACCGAAAGCGCCAATTCCACATTGGTTTTCGTCGTCGAAGGATTCGCGATCCGCACGTGGACCAGCACGGCGCGTTGCTCGTTGATCATCCGCGTGTCCGTTTCCACTGCCAGCCCGCCGCAATCGGGATTGCGACGCAGGGCACGATACGGATACCAGCGACATTCCGCCGCCGGATATTCCCTGCCCGCAATGGTCAGCGTGACCAGTGGATAGCCAGCACTCCACTTTCCATCTCCCCATCCCCATAACCAATCTTCAGGATTGCAGAAAAATGAAGTCAGATCCCGGTTGACTATCAGCATGTCGCGGAAATTATTCACGTCCGGCGGGTTGGCCACTTCTTTCATCGGCAGCCAATCACCAGCCATTT
>SCTL01000036.1 GCA_004297495.1 Verrucomicrobiota bacterium | reverse complement strand
GAACGGGCTTCATGCTGTTTCGGTCTTGGCCAAAGCCTATCAGCTTCGCAACCGCCGCCAATCCCCCAAACGGGTAATCTTCCGCCAGCCGGGCTGCTTTTCCGAAAATGCGCAGGCGAACCGCCCGCGTGTGCGCGCCAGCCGGCGGAAGATTACCCGTTTGGGGGATTGGCGGCGGTTGCGAAGCTGATAGGCTTTGGCCAAGACCGAAACAGCATGAAGCCCGTTCTTTTCCCGCCAAACAAACTATGAAAAAGCCAACTCGATT
This sequence comes from Verrucomicrobiota bacterium, assembly GCA_004297495.1. Taxonomy (GTDB): domain Bacteria; phylum Verrucomicrobiota; class Verrucomicrobiia; order Limisphaerales; family JADLHS01; genus SCTL01. Next base: position 4,854 of record SCTL01000036.1, on the reverse strand, counting down.
TGTTCGTGCCAAATGGCGGGCGTTCACGCTGATCGAACTGCTCGTCGTCATCGCGATCATCGCCATTCTCGCGGCCATGCTCCTGCCCGCGCTGGCCAAGGCCAAGGAGCGCGCCAAGAAAACGCAATGCCTCAACAACCTGAAACAGATCGGGCTGGCCTCGACCATGTATGCCGGCGACAGCAACGACAAGGTGATTACTGGCAACAACAACGTGCTCCTGCTCGATGTGAGCGCGGTGGTAGCCTGGGCCGACAATGGATTGAAATTTGATACGAACACGCTGACCGCCGGCTCGGTTGCCAATGTGCTTTCCTGTCCGAACCGTCCGGGCCTCGCGTCCAAGAACGCCAGCGTCGGACAATACACACTCGGCTACATGTATCTGGGCGGCATGACGACGTGGAACAACAACATCGCCGGCAGCGTCGTCGCGGCCAGCCCGATCAAGCTGGCGACGTCAAAGCCAAGCTGGACACTGGCGGCGGATTTCGTGCGCAAGATCAGCAGCGGCGGTCCGGGCTGGAGCTTTGACCCGTATTCCACTGATCCCAACAGCGGCGATGGACATCTGCCGGCGCATCGTGATGCCGGCGGTCTGCCTGCCGGTGGCAACGAAGTTTTCGCGGACGGCTCGGCGCGCTGGGTGAAAGCAAGGGACATGCGGCTGATTCACAGCTACTCCGGCGCATATACGCGCGAGGTCTATTTCATGCAGGACGACCTTGGCGCCCTTGAGCCGTCTCGCAACAGCCTGACGAAAATTCAGTAAGCCGGCGCTGGAAGGGCAAACTCCATTGCGATCCGGTCACAGCACAACACTCGCAGGCCGGTTCGGCGGATGAAAACAAAACTCCTCATCTTCGGCTGGCTGCTCGGCGTGGCTTGGTTGTCGTTCGGCGCGGAATCCAAACTGGATGATGACTGGAAAAATCCTCCACGCGACGCCCGGCTGCGCGCCTACTGGTGGTGGCTCAACGGCAACGTCACCAAGGAAGCCATCACGCGCGATCTCGAACAGATGAAAGCCAAAGGATTCGGCGGCGCGCTCATCTGCGACGCCGACGGCTCGAATCAGGACGGCAACGCCCGCGCGCCGCATGGCGCGACGTTTTTTTCCGCCGAGTGGCGCGAACTCTACAAACACACGTTGCGTGAAGCCGACCGGCTCGGGCTGGAAATGAGTTTGAACATCCAGAGCGGCTGGAATCTCGGCGGCCCGATGGTCACGAAAGACGACGCGCCAAAAAAACTTTCCTGGACTGAAACCCGCGTGACCGGCGGCACAAACCATTCGCTCAAGCTCGCACAGCCCAGTTCTCGTGACGGCCACTATCGCGACCTATTTGTCCTCGCCTGTCCCATCCGTTCTATTTCTCCCTCCCGCAAACCGCTGCAAGACCAGCGTGAGAAAGCTCTGCTCTCACCGCTGCAACCCTTCTCCGCGCCCAAGTCTGACGCGCTATTCGCCGAGTTCTCCGCCACGCCAGACGAGCAGGACACGAAAGCAACCGAAGTGCTCGACCTCACCAAGAATTTTGACGCCAACACCGCCACACTGAACTGGCCCGCGCCCGCCGGCGATTGGCTCGTGCTCCGCTTCGGCTGGACGTTGAACGATCATTGCCGCGTCTCGACTTGCAGCGAGGGCTGGGACGGTTACGCGATTGATCCGTTCGATGATGGCGCGTTCAAACGTTATTGGGACGCGGTCGTCGAACCGCTCATCGCCGATGCCGGCCCGCTTGCGGGCAAGTCACTCAAGTATTTGCACACCGACAGTTGGGAAGTGGAAGTCGCAAACTGGACGCCGACGTTGCGCGAAGAATTTCAAAAACGGCGCGGCTACGATTTGCTGTCATGGTTGCCGGTCATCGCGGGGAAAATTGTGAACAGCCGCGAGGAGAGTGATCGTTTCCTGAACGATTTCCGCCGCACGATGGGCGATCTGGCGATTGATCATCACTACAAACTTTTCAAGGACGGCGCGCACAGGCACGGCCTGCTGATTCATCCCGAAAGCGGCGGGCCGCACGCCGTGCCGATTGACGCGCAGCAATGCCTCGGCTACGACGACGCGCCGATGAGCGAATTCTGGGCGTGGTCTTGGCGGCATCGCATCGGTGACGAAAATCGTTTCTTCGTCAAGCAACCCGCCAGCGCCGCGCACGCCTACGGCCGCAAGCTCGTGCTCGCGGAAGGCTTCACCACGATTGGCCCGCACTGGCAGGAAACTTTGTGGGACAACTTGAAACCGTCGTTCGATCACGCCTGCACGGAGGGATTGAACCTGCTCGTCTGGCACGCGTTCGTGTGCTCGCCCGCGAGCGAGGGCGTTCCCGGCCAGCAATACTTCGCCGGCACGCACTTGAATCCGAACGTGACGTGGTGGGAAAAATCCGCGCCGTTCTTCAGCTACATCAATCGCTGTCAGGCCATGTTGCAACAAGGAATTCCCGTGGCCGACGTCGCTTATTTCTACGGCGATCACGTGCCGAACTTCACGCAGCATCGCGGCACTGATCCGGTTCGGCTCGGCGCGGGTTTCGATTACGATGTTGTCACCGAGGAAGTCATCCTGAACCGGATGAGTGTGAAAGCTGGCCGGCTGGTGTTGCCCGATGGCGTGAGCTATCGCCTGCTGGTGTTGCCCGAGCGCGACATCATTTCGCTGCCCGTGTTGCGCAGGCTGAGGGAATTTGTGCAAGCCGGCGCGACGATTCTCGGCCCGCGCTCGACCCGCGCGACTTCGTTGAAAGATTTTCCCGCCAACGACGCGGAAGTCGTGCGGCTCGCGGACGAATTGTGGAACGGCAAATCTGGGAAAGGCCGGGTGATCTCCGGCAAGACTGGGCGGGAAGTGTTGCTGGCTGACGGCGTGAAGCCGGATGTCACCGCGACGATTCCGCTCGACTACATTCACCGTCGCGCCGGCGAGGCGGAGATTTATTTCGTTGCAAACCGCGCGACTAATTCAGTTTCCTGCGCCGTCACGTTTCGTGTGGCCGGTAAAACGCCGGAACTCTGGAACGCGGTCACTGGCGAGCATGCTTTCGCCACCGACTTCGCAATCAAAGATGGTTGCACCACGTTGCCGATCGAGTTCGCGCCGTGCGGCTCGTGGTTCGTGGTGTTTAGAGATACAACCACGAAATACACGAACCACACGAAAGCCGAAACGGAACTTAAAACCCTCGCCGAACTTTCCGGCCCGTGGACTGTGCGCTTCGACACGAACTGGGGCGGCCCGGCGAAAGTGCAGTTCGATTCACTCGTGAGCTGGCCGACGCGACCGGAGCCGGAGATAAAATTTTTCAGCGGCACGGCAACCTACGAGAGTGACCTCGTGTTGCCGCAATCCGCAACCCGCAATCCGCAACCCGCAATTCTCCTCGACTTGGGCAGGGTGCGCGAACTCGCCGAGATACGCGTGAACGGCAAGAGTTGCGGCATCACCTGGTGTCCACCCTTCCGCGCGGACATCACGCGCGCGTTGCTGCCAGGCGTGAACCGGTTGGAAATCGAAGTCGTGAACTTCTGGCCGAACCGGATCATCGGTGACGCCGGTCTGCCGGTGGATCAGCGCCGCACGCGCACGAATGTTCGCAAGTTGACGGCGGACACAAAGCTGATTGAGTCCGGTCTGCTCGGGCCGGTGCGCGTGATTCAAACCTCGCCCTTCTGACTCGTTCGGGTAATTGACCCTCGGTGCAGTCGCTGGCATCGTTATGCTCACTGATGCCTTCGGATCTGTTAGGGCCGGCTAGAACGGTTGCCATAATTCATTTTCGAAAAGCCCCTCACCCCGTCCCTCTCCCCATCCGATGGGGAGAGGGTGGCCGCAGGCCGGGTGAGGGGTTTGCCGCCGGGGAATCGGAAATTATTTTTGGCAACCGCTCTAGAATCCTCGCAGAACAACATTTATGAATTACACTCGAAAGCTTCCCGCCACCGGGTCACGCGTTGCGCAAGCGCTGTGTTTCGCCGGGATCGCTTTCCTGACTTTTTTATCATTGCCGTCCGCGCGTGGTGCGACTGTTTCGCTGGCTGCCTCGGATGTGTTGGGTGAAACCTCGTTCAATACCGGCCTGCACTGGAGCAACGCAGCTGCGCCCGCAGCGACGAATAATTATTTTACCTCAAACTTCATCCTGCGAACGCCACCCAACTCCAGCAGCTACCCGTTTGGCGGGGCCTCGCTCACGGTCAACAACACCAACGGCTATTCGCAAGGATTGCTTTACAAGGGCAGCGGCAGCTCGGGGACGATCACCATCACCAATCTCATTCTAGCCGGCGGCTTCATTTCCCACGCCATGAGTGCCGCTGACACGTTCCGATTGGCCGGCAATCTCACCGTCGCGTCTAACTCGACGATTTATGCGAAACAAGGGCCGATCATCCTGGTTGCCCCCGTAAGCGGCAGCGCCACGCTCACGAATTTGTTGGCGGACAGCGCGTCCGGCACGCTCTCGTTTTCCAACGCGTCCAACACTTTCACGGGCAACATCGTCAACAACGGTTACTTCACGCTGCTTTCCGGGGCGAACCTCAACTTCGTGATCGGTGACAGCGGCGTGAACAACCGCTTCAACAGTCCGCCCAACTCGACCGCCCTGTTTTCCGGTCGCTTCGTTTTTGACCTGAGCAGCGCGAGCACGAATCTCGGCAGCGCCTGGGCGGTGGGCACCAACGTGAACCAAAGCTACGGCAGCACGTTCAGTGCGGATGGCTTCGCTCGCGTGGGCGGCGGCAACGGCGCCGGAGTCTGGCAGGCGGCCACCAACGGGACGTTCTACTCCTTCGACACGGCTTCTGGCGTTCTACAAGTTGTCTCCAGCCTGAGCACGAACT
>SCTL01000373.1 GCA_004297495.1 Verrucomicrobiota bacterium | reverse complement strand
GGCGGTTGGAGAACAATTGCCGATTGCCGATTGCCGATTGCCGATTGTCAAGTTCGTGAACCGCCAGCTTGCCTTTGCCGAAATGGTAGGCTTGCTCGCAGGCTTCGACGAAACGGGAGCGCGCGGCGGGCGTGAGTTTCAGGCGGTCTTGAACGACGGTGAGTGTGGAGTGGGGAGTGCGAAGTGCGGAGTGCGCCGCATCGTCCAGTCTCACGACTTTGCCTTGCAGCAGCAAGCGTTGGTAGCCTTGCTTGGAAATCAGACCGAGCGATTCGTCGAGAGAGAGCTTTTCCGAAAGCGGGACATCAAAGCTTATGAGGATTTCGCGGACTTCTCTTCGTCCTCGTCCTTCGTTCTCGTCGTCATCCTCGATTTTCTTTTCCGGCGATTTCGAGGGCGAGGACGAGAACGAGGACGAGGAGGATTGGAGGGTTTGCCAAAGGCTCTGCGGCGAATCCTTCCGCACCGGCTGGCCGCAGCCGCGACAGTGCAGTTGCGCGAGATGCGGCCACAACACTTTCATGTGATCGCAGATCTCCGTCATCGTGCCGACGGTCGAGCGCGTGGTGCGGACGGCGTTGCGCTGTTCGATGGCGATGGCGGGCGGGATGCCCTCGATGCTGTCAACCTGCGGCTTGTCCATGCGATCAAAGAACTGCCGCGCGTAGGGCGAGAAAGTTTCGATGTAACGACGCTGGCCCTCGGCGTAAAGCGTGTCGAACGCGAGCGAGCTTTTGCCTGAGCCACTCAAGCCCGTGATCACGATCAGCCGGTGCAGCGGCAGATCGAGATCGAAATTCTTGAGGTTGTTGTGCCGGACTCCGCGCAGGCGGATGGACGGCGACGGTTTTGGTTCAGGCATCGCGCACGCAAGTTAGGAAGGTTGCGCGGGAAGTCAAATCGCCGCGGTGCGGAACGTTCCGGTTTCGGAGCGCGCCAGCCGACTCCGGAATGATTTTGCATTTTCGGTACTCACAAAGCTGCGGGTTTGTGCTAAGAAACTAAGTGGCATCTTGGCTGCTAAAGTGAATTCGAATTCAAAACCATACGGGTCAAAATGAAATTCACTCGCGACAATCGCAACAGTTTCCTCCGGCTCACCGCCGGCTGGAGCGCATTGTGGCTTTATGTCGCCGCGTGCTCGCCGGTTGGATTGGGTCTCGCCGCGCTCGCCGGTTCGCTCGACTCCAGACACCAGATTTTTCTCGGCGCCGGCGAATGTGGCGGGCGGCTGGTTTTGCATCACGGCAACGGCTGTGCACAGCATCAGCACGGATTGATCGCCCGTGCGTTGACGCTCTTCGCGCAGCCGGCGAGTCCATCGGAGCCAGATCACATCCTCCAATTCAGTTCTTCCGACAATTTCAAGAGCCAGGCTGAAACTTCCGCACCCCAACCCAACCCCGGCGAACTCCCGTTCGGTGGCGGTCTGGGCGCATTCCTTGCGCACGCTCCCGAAGCGTTCGTGCTCGGCGTCGCCGTTCATCCTCCGCCCGATGTATCCGGCGCGCAGCTTGGCCTGCGCACGACCGTCCTTCTGATCTGAGTTCCTCCCGCCCGGTGGGTCGCGACTTCGCGTCGTCCCGCCGGGCTTTCGCATTTCTCCATCCACCGCTGAGTCGCATGGTGTCTTT
>SCTL01000372.1 GCA_004297495.1 Verrucomicrobiota bacterium | reverse complement strand
CACGTAGTTGGTGAGATCATCAATTCCCCTTTCGCCATGGCGGATGGCGTTGAGAAAATAATTCGCGTCGTGATCAATGATCGTTTCCTCGCGATTGTTCTTCTGCACTTCCAGCCCGGTGGGCAGCACACCGATGATGGCCACGAGCGCAAAGCCGATCACCGCCAGCGCGATGGCGACTTCCACGAGCGTGAAGGCGGCGCGGCGTTTTGAAACGAGACGCGGAAGTTTCATTTGATCTCCTGTCGTTCGATGCTGCCTCGACCGGTGAGCCAGTCTATGTGGACGAGCATGAAGGCGTTGGTGCTGTTGCCGGCGGGGTTCTCGTGAAAGGTCGGCACCGCCTGCTGCGGGAGCTTGTCCTTGTTCACCGCGTAACTGAGGCTGCCCTTGGCGAGTGGAATGTATTCGTCCTCGCCCGAGACGAGTTGCCCGAGGTGATTGAAGGCGATGTAGGGCACCGGGACGTACGGCGGGCCAGAGGCGGTGGCGGTCTCGGACGGAAACGGAATGTTGTTGGTGACCTCGAAACCTTTGACATCCCAGTACTGCAAGGCCGGTGTCGCCGGCAGCGGCGGATCGAAGACGCGGGTCGAGTAAGTGCGCGCCAGAAATTTGAACGGAGCGATGATCGCGCCTTCGGGCAACGCGCGCCAACTCGAAAGGTAGCGGACCTGGCTTCGACCGGGTTGATCACCGACGCTGCGGAGCGTGACGAAGTTGTAGCCGTTGAGCTGCTTGTCGTAGAGCCGCCCGGCCTTGTTGGTTTCAGTGGCGTTGAGGGCACTCCAGCCGGGATTCGCCCATCCGTTGTAGCCGGGGTTGCTCCAGAAACTGTCCGGGCAGAAAACCATATAGACCGTGGTGCGCTGGCTGATGGCGAGTTGCCGGGCGCGGGCGATGTCATCGAGCATCTGCCGCGAGCCGGACAGCAACACGTCGCCGCCGCGGAGATTGCGCAGCACGGGCAGGGAGACGGCGGTGAGAATGCCGATAATGGCAATCACCATCAGCATCTCGACCAGCGTGAACGCGCGTTGGGTGGCGGCAGGTTTCATGATCATTGCACCCAACTGAGGATGTTGTCCTTGTTCAGGCCCTTGTCGGCAGGCTTGCCGGTGGGATCCGAAGATTTATCCTGACCCTGCGACCAAACCATGAAAGGCGCATTGGCCTCGAATTCGTCGGTGTTTCCTCCAGTTGTTGGGTTGAACAGACCGTTGAGCCCTGACTGACCAACGGGCGTCGGCGCTGAAACACTTTTACGGGCGTAGAACGAGTCTCGGGCTTTCTCGTCATAGTTCATGTCCAGCGTGATGACGTACTGACTGCCCCACGGGTCGAGATAATTGCCGTTCGACCCCACGCCGGGTTCGCCGCTGCCAGATGCTGTCTTGGCGTTGAGCAATTTGTGACGTTGTGGATTGCGAACATGGTCCTTGTTCAACGTGGCGGTGCCGCTGCCGAAATATTCCAAATCCATCAGAATAGCGATGACGTCAGAATTGTTCGCGACGGCAGTCGTGAATGGCGGCGGCGTGCCACCAGTGGGAACATATCCGAAGGTGAAATCGCCCGCGGGCGTTGTATTCGTGGCCGGCAGGCGACTGTAATCGGCTTCATATCCTTTAATCGCGCTGACGATGTCGTTGATCTCCTGTTTTGCTCGCGCGCGCTGGGCGTTGACTTTGGCCCGCGCAATTCCCGGCAACAGCATACCGGCGAGAATGGCGATGATGGCGATGACGACAAGCAGTTCGACGAGCGTGAACCCGGCGGGCGTATCGCGGCGCTCTGGAGGCGTGGTTTTCATAGTTGGAATCGGTTGCGGTTTTGAATTCGAATCCGGCGGGAAGAACAAGCTCCCCGGCTCCGCCGGGCGCGGCCCGCAACCGAGCGGGCGGGCCCGACAATCACCTGCGGCAGCCAGGCAAAATCCTGCCACGCGACCGGCAACGGTGTGCCGCGAGTCGCGCTTTTGAGGCTGGAGAGTGGCTGGTTCATGCGGTTAATCGGCGACGATCAGGGCGCGTAAACTTTCTGGGGTTGTTTGTTCCAGTTGCCGATGCGGAAGGTGTCCTTGCCGATGGCGATATCCACCCACAAATCGAATTGGCCGGGATTATTCGTGGGGTTGGTGGAGTTGTAGCGCCACGGGTTCGCCGTCGGCACTGAAGTGGTGAGCAACGCCCACGGAGCTCTGCTGGCATCAGGCCATTCAACACCGCACGTCAAAATACGCACGCCGGGAGCAAGCTCCGCGAACTGGCCGGGCTTGACGCCCGCACGGAGAAAGTTTTGGGCGGGCGGCGAGTCGTCGGCATTGCCGCGCGTGCAGTTGATAATGCCCCCCACGCCGAACCAAGTGTTCAATGTGGCGGCGTTGGCGTAAGCAACGCCGTCAAGAGTGTTGTAAGTGTTGGTAACGGTGTATTTGGTGCCCGTCAGTTCAAAATAGAGCTGGTTGAGTTCAGCTTTTCTGCCGTCCGAACTCACTCCCGGATTATCCGGCGGATAATGCCCAAGCTTGGCCTTGTAGGCTTCAATGGCCGTGACCACCAGTTGCAATTCCGTGCGGGCGCGACTGAGGCGGCTCTTGTTCTTCACGACGGCGGCGGCCGGAATAATCATCGCCGCCAGAACCGCGATGATGCCGATGACAACGAGCATTTCAATGAGCGTGAAAGCCGCCGTGGCACCGAGGTGAAATGGTTGATTACGTTTCATGGGTTTCCCAAATTCAGCGCTCGCGAAGTTCGTTTTCCATCCGTTCGCTGAGCCATTGTTTGATCATGCTCTGATAATTCAAATACCGCGACCGCGCGAGCCGCTTGATGCGCGCGAGCATCCGCGGATCAATCCGCAGCGTGATCGTGACGGACTCGGACGCTTCCGCGCTGCTGGCCATGGCGGCTTCCATCAGCCGCAGGTCCGGCCGGTTGGCCGACCAGAATTGCGCCTCGGCCTCTTCGCTGTCGAAGATGGGCACCTCTTCCCAATTGGCGATGGCCTGCATTTTCGTGCTTCGTCAAACTGATCCGCTGTCTCGCGTTCAGGGCGACAGCGTTTGATCCACTTTCCGCTGATAGAAGAACCGTTCTTCGGACTGAAACGGCCGCGCGAAGAGCACCCGGATCAATTTCCCATTGGTCCGATAAACACTGAACACGCCCGCACCGCTGGCAGTCATTCCCAGATTGAAAAAACGGGCCTGAACCGCGAACCGTTTGGAATCCGGCAACAACTTGATGGCAAACGGATCTTCAAACGATTCTTCTATCTCTCTCTGCGTCAAAGAGCTATCCAACTCAAAGGGCGGATTGGTCCAATCGAACTCCATAGCGAGCTAATTGTATGTCCAACGCCCATGCAATGTCTTTACTTTGTATTTACAACCAGGGCGCGGTTCTGTCAACGAGTTTCCGAAAACAGAGTGAGAAATCTTTCAGTACGCCGGCTTCTATTCTTTGTCACCCTTGCCGCCGGTATCGCCAACCTTGTTCATCAGGTCAATCAGAGGCAGGAACATGGCGATGACGATACTGCCGACCACTACAGCCAGGAATACGATCATGATGGGTTCAAGCAGTGAAGTCATGGCGGCGACGGCGTTGTCCACTTCGTCATCGTAGTTGTCTGCAATCTTGAGCAACATTTCCGGCAGCGCGCCGGTTTGTTCGCCGACGTCCACCATGCTGATCACCATGGGCGGGAAGACTCCGGAGGCTTCCAACGGCGCGGTAATGGTTTCACCTTCCTTGACGCTGTCATGCACCGCGCCAACGGCGCCGCTGATGATGACGTTGCCGGCGGTTTCCTTGACGATCGTAAGGGCTTGGAGAATGGGAACACCGCTGCTGATCAAGGTGCCGAGAGTGCGGGTGAAACGGGAAATCGCCACTTTGCTGACGACCGGGCCGACCACCGGCATTTTCAATTTGAATTTGTCCCACACGCGCCGGCCAAATTTCGTCCGGATAAACAGGAGGAAAATCACCACGATCACGGCGAGGACGCCAGACGTAACGAGAATGTGATCCTTCACCGCTTCGCTGATACCCAATACGAGGCGGGTGAAGGCCGGCAATTGCGCGCCTTCCAACATGCCTTCGAACACGGTCTTGAATTGGGGAACGACTTTGACCATCAAGATGATCAAAATGGCGACCGCGACGACGAGCACGGCGATGGGATAAAACATCGCGGCGATAACCTTGCCTTTGATCTTCTGCGCTTTCTCCATGAACTCGGCCAGACGGTTCAGCACGACTTCCAGCACACCGCCCAATTCACCGGCTTTCACCATGTTGACGTAGAGCCGATTGAAGACTTTCGGATGTTGCGCCAGCGATTCGGAGAAGGTGCTGCCGCCCTCAATGGCCAACGCGAGGTCGCCGATGATGTTTTTAAGCGTGGGATTGCGCTCCTGTTTTTCCAAGACGCGCAAGCCCCGCAGCAAGGGAAGACCGGCATCCACCAGTGTCGCCAACTGGCGGGTGAACGTGGTGAGGACTTTGGATTTGACCTTGCCGCCCAAACCGGGAACGGAAAGGTTGTTCAAACTCATCCCCTTCTTTTTGCGGGCCGGAACACCTGTCTGCGCGCCGGTTTTCTCAGCCTTCCTGCCCGGTTTTTCCTTGTCTACTTCCACGATCTTGGTCGGGTAGTAGCCCATTTCCTTGACGCGACCGATCGCTTCGTTCTGGCTGCCGACTTCAATGGTGCCCTTCTGCTCTTTCCCGTGGGAATCCATTGCGACGTAAGAAAACTTCGGCATAAAATCTTAGGTGTATTTGACGACTTCTTCGACAGTGGTATCACCTTCAAAGATGCTGCGCAAGCCGTCTTCCCGCAGCGTGACCATGCCCATTTCCACGGCCTTCTGGCGCACGACCACCGTCGGGGCGCGCTCGGTGATCAGCGAGCGCAAGGTGTCGTTCACCACCAGCAATTCGTAGATGCCTTTGCGGCCCTTGTAGCCGGTGTCGTTGCAATTCTGGCAGCCGCGGCCGTAATAGAAAACCTTGTCGCCGAGGTCGTGCGGGGAAAGATTCAACATCGCCAGTTGCGACTCGGTCGGCTCGAACGGCGTCTTGCAATTCTTGCAGATGCGTCGCACGAGACGTTGCGCGAGCACGCCCATGAGAGTGGAGGAAATCAAGAACGGCTCGGTACCCATGTCAATCAGGCGGGTCACGGCACCGGGCGCGTCGTTGGTGTGCAGTGTGCTCAAGACCAAGTGACCGGTGAGCGAGGCTTGCACGGCGATCTGGGCGGTCTCGAGATCGCGCATTTCACCCACCATGATGATGTCCGGGTCCTGGCGCAGAAATGAGCGCAACGCTTTGCCGAACGTCATTCCCAACGCGTCGTTGATGGCGACCTGCATGATGCCGTCAATGTCGAATTCCACCGGGTCTTCCGCCGTGAGCAGTTTGGTGTCAATGGCGTTCACACGGCGCAGACAGGAATAGAGCGTCGTTGTCTTGCCGCAACCCGTCGGGCCGGTGACGACGAAAATTCCATTCGGACGCTGAATCACTTCGGTGACGAAATCATAAACGTCCTTCGGGAAGCCGAGCGTTTCGAGTTCGAGATTCACGGCGTTGCGATCCAGCACGCGCAACACGACCGATTCACCGAACTGCGTGGGCAGCGTCGAAACGCGCAAATCAATTCCCCGTTTACCAATCGTGTAAGCGATGCGTCCGTCCTGCGGCAAACGTCGCTCGGAAATGTTCAGGTTCGCCATGACCTTGATGCGCGAAACCACCGGCAAGGCCAGATGCTTCGGCGGCGGCGACATCTCATAGAGCGCGCCGTCCACGCGATAGCGGATGCGGAACTCCGTCTCGAACGGCTCGAAGTGAATGTCGCTCGCGCGGTCCTGCACCGCTTGCAGCAGGACCAGATTTACGAAGCGCACGATCGGCGCTTCGTTGGCCAGTCCGGCCACCACGGCTTCGTCGTCAATGTCCTCGATCTGCTCGACTTCCTTGGCGATGTCTTCGTCCTCGCCGAGTTGCTTGAGGATGTCGGAGAAATCCGCGTTTTCCTCGCCGTAATACTTTTCAATCGCCTTGTGGATTTCGTTCGGATCGGCGACGACCAATTGCACGTCCCGCTTCACGACGAACGCCAGTTCATCCGTGCGCCCCGGATCCAGCGGTTCGGCAAACGCCACCCGTAACACGCCATTCTGCGAATCCACCGGCACGCACTGATACATCTTGGCCGTGTTCGCGGGAATCAACCCAAGCAGATCCGGTTTCAAATCACGGCCCGCGAGCGAGACGACTTCCGTGCCCAGATGATTCGCCATCGTCTGCAAAATGGCGTCCAGGTCCATGATGCCGAAGTCCTGGAGAATCTGGATGACGGGCGTGCCACCGCGTTTGTGTTCGCTGACGACCTCCTCGTACTGGAGATCGTCGAGCATCGCCTGATCCTTGATCAGCGCCAACAACGGACTGTGAACTTCATCGGCCATACGGCGTATTCTCGGGAGTTATTCAACTTTTGGCCGGGCCCACATCCGCGCCCACAGCCTCCGCCAGTTCCAATTCCTGCAACTTCGCCTGCGTCGTCACCGGGTCCTGCGCCTTGGTGACGACTTCCTCGCGCGCGATCATTCCGGCCAGATATTTTTCGATCAAGAACGAATCCAGCGTCACCATGCCCCACTTCGCGCCGGTCTGAATGTCCGATTGGATGCGGAAAGTTTTGTTGTCGCGGATGAGCGCGGCGATGGACGGCGTGTTGACCATGATCTCAAACACGGCCACGCGACCGGGCTTGTCCACGCGCGGAATGAGCAATTGTGAAATCACCGCGCGCAACACCGTGGAAAGCTGGATGCGAACCATTTCCTGCTGGTTCGTCGGGAACGCGTTCGTGATACGGTCAATCGTCTTGGCCGCGCCGGTGGTGTGCAGCGTGCCGAAAACCAAGTGTCCCGTTTCCGCCGCCGTGATGGCGGCCTCGATCGTTTCCAAGTCGCGCATTTCACCGACGAGAATCACATCCGGGTCCTGGCGCAGCGCCCGGCGCAACGCCTCGGCGAAATTCGGCACGTCCACGTGGATCTCACGCTGCGTGACCAGCGCCTTTTTGTGTTTGTGATAATACTCGATCGGGTCCTCAACCGTGATGATGTGCGCCTCGTCGCGCTCCTCGTTGATGATGTTGATCATCGAGGCCAGCGTGGTGGTCTTGCCGGAACCGGTCGGCCCGGTCACCAACACCAGACCGCGCGGCATGTAGAGCATCTCCTTGACGGAGGGCGGGATGCCGATCTGCTCCATCGTGAGGAGTTTGCTCGGAATCTGGCGCAGCACCATGCCGAAGTTGCCCTTCTCCTTGAAGACGCTGACACGAAATCGCGCCATGTCGCCGAAGGCAAAACCGAAGTCCGCGCCGCCGCGCTCGCGCACGTGCTGGATGTGATCCTCGGACGTGATGCTCCGCATCAATTCCTCGGTGTCTTCCGGACTCAAGGACGGCCCCTCCACGCGGTGCAAAATACCATGCACGCGGATCGTCGGCGGCGTTCCCACGCGCACGTGCAGGTCGGAGGCGCCTTCCGACACCACCAACTGCAACAAATCGGACATCGAATATGACATGCTTCAGTCTCCGTTCAGTTCTGGAAAAAATTATGCTTCATCCCCCACCGTCGCGCGGATGACTTCCTCCGCCGTGGTCAATCCGCCGAGGACTTTGCGGATGCC
>SCTL01000371.1 GCA_004297495.1 Verrucomicrobiota bacterium | reverse complement strand
GTCCGGGCTCGTGGGCGGTGATCGAGCAAACCACCGAGACCATCCTGAAGTTGGCGGAGTTGGGCCACGTGATCATCGTCGGTCGCGCGGCCAACATCATCACGGCTGACATCCGGGGCGTGTTCCATGTCCGGCTGGTGGCTCCGCTGGAACAACGGGTGCGGCACGCGGAGGAATTTTACAGCCTGTCGCCGCGCGAGGCTCGCGACTTCTGCCAGCGTGAAGACCTCGGGCGGCAGCGTTATCTCAAAAAATATTTCAAGCGGCGAGTGGACGACCCGCTGCTTTACCATCTCACGATCAACACCGGTTTGGTTTCCTATGATCAAGCGGCGGCGCTGATTGTGGCGGCGGCGCGCAAAGAGGCAGGACTGACGGACGGGGTCGCCAAAGTTTCGCGAGGCGAATGAGAGCAGGGCGGAGGTTTGCGCCATGCTGTGACCGGCGCTTATTTCGGCGCGGTGACTTCATCCAGCACGGCGTCGCGCTTGGCGGCCTGTGCCTCGATGGATTTTAACGCCGCGCCGGTGGTTCCGTTGATGCGAGGCTTCTGCGCCAGAAATTTTTCGCTGAAGAACTGTTGCAGTTCGTGGTGATAGTAAAATCCACACCCCAGAAAGGCGGCCCACAGCAGACCGGCAACCCAGCCGCGCGCCTTCGCATACAACTGGCGACGCCGGGCCGCGATCTCTTCGCGTTGCTGCAATGACTCCGCTTCAGCGGCGATCTGATTCATCGCGTCGGTAAAGGCTACGTTTTTCATTCGGTTGCGAAAGGCAGTTCGCGTGCCACGACCATCGCCCGCGGATTAGCGCGAATTCTGGACAGCTTGCAGGGAAGTTGTCCCGGCATGCTCCGGATTTTGACAACGACCGCCGCAAAACTACTCCCGAGTCCAAACTGAACCCCAAGTCATTTCCGCGTCGCTTCAAAATGGGAGCCGACTGATTCGTCGCGCGTGCCTTCGAGTTCGCCTTCGAGTTTTTTGCCGTCGCCGCTTAACGTCAGCGCGTATTCCTGCCGGGAGTCCTCGGCCCAGGTGCGGTTGAACTGGACCTTGCTGCCGCTGATGCTGCCTTCGACGGCGCCGCCAGTCGTATCATTCTCGTCATAGAGCCGGCCGGTGAGTTTGTTGGCGGCGTCTTGCTCAAGTTTCAACTCACCTTGATACCGCCCCTCGCAACAGACCCAGTGCCATTCGCCGGCGACGTTGGCCGTGGGAGGCACGGATGCAGGCGAAGTCGGTGGCGGAGCAGGGGAAGTTTCCAGTGCCGACACGGAGGCCGGTTTGGGTGCGGCCTGGATGGTGGGTTGATGGCTGCAACTGGTCACCGAGAACATCAAAGCGAAAATTGCAGGGAGAATCAGAGTCTTCATTGTGCGCTAAGTTAAAAACGCAAGAAGGGTGACGGCAATACAGAAAGTTCATGAACGGCGCCGCGCCGTTGCCGAAAAGCGCGGCTACAATTCCCCGGCGCAAATCCGCCGCGCCAGTTCGATCAAGGCTCCGGCTTGATACGGCTTGGGAATGAACGCCACGAATCCTTCCTGAACGCTGCGTTGGCAGATGCTGGCCTCATTGTAACCGCTGGTCAGCACGGCTTTGACTTCAGGCCGGTGACGGCGCAATTCCGCCAGCGTCTTCATGCCGTCGAGTTTCGGCATCGAGAGATCCAGCAACACGAAGGTGATCTCGTCGGCGTGCTGCTGGAACAAGCTGACGGCTTCCCATCCATGCGTGGCCAGAATGACGCGCAAGCCGGTCCTTTTCAACACGCGCTCGATCATGGAGCGCATGATGGCTTCATCGTCCACCACCAGCACCGTGCCCGTGAGCGCCGGCATTGGTGACTTGTTCGCCGCCGGTTCATGTTTCTGAGCAGATGGCGTTTTGAAAAATTCGACTGTGCCGGCTGGAAAAAGCACGGTCATCGTCGTGCCCCGGCCAGCGCGACTGGAAACCAGAATGCCTCCGTCATGACCGCGCACGACGCCGAGCGTCGCGGACATGCCCAGGCCGCGCCCGACGAATTTGGTGGTGAAGAATGGATCGAACAACTGTTGCTGCACCGATTCTTCCATGCCGCAACCCGTGTCCGACACTTCCAGCACCGCATACGATCCGGGGTTCAAGGAATTCCCCGCGCGATTGGCCGAGAGAAAAGTCGAGTCGCACTCGCGAAGGCTCGTCGAGACGGTGATCAAGCCGGGCTGGTCGGCCAGCGCCTCGGACGCGTTGGTCACGAGGTTCATGACAACCTGCTGCAACTGTGCCGCGTCGCCTTTGACCAGCGGCAGCGAATCGTCGAGCCGGAATTCGAGACTGGCTTTCTTGGAGACGGTGACATTGAGTAGTTCCGTCGTGCCGCGGATCGTCTCGTTCAAATCCACGTCCGTCACCACGAAATGTCCCCGACCGGAATACGCCAGCATCTGACGCGTCAAGTGAGCCGCCCGATTCGCCGCTGAAACCGCTTCCCGCAACATCGCCCGCGCTCCGGGTTCGTGGGGCAACTCCATCGAAGCCATCTCAATGTTGCCGACGATCACAGCGAGCAGATTGTTGAAATCATGCGCGATGCCGCCGGCCATGAGACCGAGACTCTTCAATTTCTCCGCGTGCAAAAACTGGCGCTGTAATTCCAATTTCTCCTGCTCGGCGTTCACGCGCCGGGTGATGTCGTTGGAAAGCGCGAGGATTCCGCGCGCACCATCCGGCAACCGGATGGCCGTCTCGCGCAATTCGTAATGCCGCAGGCTGCCGTCCTTATGGATGTTGCTGACGACATGCTCCAGGACTTCACCCGCCAGCAACCGCGCCAGATTTCGTTCGATCGTCTCGCGAGAATCCTTGCTGAACACGCTCACGTGTCGGCCCAACAACTCCTCGCGCGCATAACCGATCTGGCGGCAGAACGACGGGTTCGCATCCAGCACGACGCCGCGTGCATTCAGCAGCACGACGCTGCCGGGCATCAACTCGAACAAACTTTGATAGAGCGCTTGTGCGCGCGACGCGTTCATCGTGCCAGTGTGGGCAACGTTGCCCTCGGGCCGGCTGACCCTGCAATCTGATTGTGCTTCTCGTTCCATGCGGAAATTACCAATGGTTGAGTGACCACGCGGATGCAACCCTGTGAGTCTCCCATTCGGCCAGACATCTTAAACCAACCGAGCCAGATTTCCACCGGCAATCTGCTGATTCAACCTTGCGTCACCGTGAACCGGAGATAGAACGGCCACGGTGCGACAATTATTCAAGCCCGGGTTAAGTTAAGTATGGTCAGGCTGCCAGCGCAGATTCTGCCCGCGTTTGTTTCCCCGCAACATTACCGTCTGATGCGGTTCCACGGCGCGGGCTTGAATCCGCCGAACATTATACCCATTCTTCAATTGTGAGACGAAAGCATCCACGCGTGCTGCTGGCTCTGGGCTGGTACGACCAGCGCCTGCACCGGGGCATCGAGCGTTACGCGCAAGAGCACGGCTGGCATTTGTGCTCGGACGTGACGCGCGAGCGAGTCATCCCCTGGGGCTGGGAGGGCGATGGCATCCTCGCCTGGCTGGGCACCGGGGATGATCTCGCGGAATTCGTCGTGCAGGCGCGGAAGCCCACACTGGACTTCAGTTATCGCCGGCCTCATTTGAAATTCCCGCGGGTGCTGGTGGATCACGAGGCGTGTGCGCGGTTGGCGGCGGAACATTTTCTCACGCGCGGCTTCAAGAATTTTGCCTTTTACAGCGACCGCGACAACTGGGCTTACGAGGAAAACGGCCGCGCCTTCGTGCGCACGGTCAGCGAAACCGGAAACGCGTGCAACTGGTTGCGCTGGCACCGCTCGCCGGAATTCAGCACCGACCGTTTGCAATGGAAGCTGAAACGCAAATGGCTCGCGACGGAACTCAAACGCGCCCCCAAGCCGCTCGCGCTGTTCGCGGCGACCGACGACCACGCACTCGAAGTGTTGGAGACTTGCGAGGACCTGGGCCTGTCCGTTCCCGAGCAGGTCAGTCTCATCGGGATGGACAACTCGCTCCTCGCGGTCGAGGCCATGCCCACGCCCGTTTCGAGTGTGAATCCCAACATGGAACTGGTCGGCTATCGCGGCGCGGAATTGCTCGACCAAATGATGAATGGCAAAAAGGCTCCGTCGGAACCCGTGCGCATTCCTCCGCTAGGGTTGATCACGCGCAAGAGCAGCGACCTGCTGGCCATCGAGCATCCGGGCATCGCCCGGGGGTTGCGTTTTCTCTGGGCGAATTATCAGAAGCCGATCGGGGTGGGGGATCTGGCGCGTGCTGCCGCCATGTCGGTTCGCAACTTTCATCAAGCCTTCATGGAAAGCGTGGGAAGATCTCCCGGGCACGAAATCCAGCGCGTCCGGATCGAGAAGGCCAAGCGGTTGTTGGCGGACTCTAGTGAAAAGATGGAGGCCATCGCGGAATTGTGCGGCTACGAAAGCGCCAACAGCTTCTGGGTTGCGTTCCGGCGTTCGACCGGCCTGTCGCCCAAGCAATATCAAAAGCAAGTCGCCCGGGCGTGATGCTCCGGCAATTGTCCGCGCCAAGTTTTCTGGCTTTGGATTCCCGCCTGGTTTCCATTTTCCGTCGCACGATTTTCA
>SCTL01000370.1 GCA_004297495.1 Verrucomicrobiota bacterium | reverse complement strand
AAAACTTCCTGCAAGCCGAGCAGAATGTGCGCGTCGTCCTCGACGACAAGGATTTTGGTTTTCATGTCGCAGATTGAATCAACGGCAGCCGCAAACAGAAACAACTGCCGCCGCCCTCGCGCGGTTCGTAAACGACGTCACCGCCGTGCGCGCGGGCGATCTGGCGCGCGAGCGTGAGTCCAAGGCCCGAGCCTTGGATGCCGCTGCTCAACGAATCATGCGCCCGATAAAACTTTTCAAAAATCTTTTCCTCGCAGCCCAGAGGCACGCCCGAGCCGCAGTCCAGCACGCGCACCTCGGCGCACGGCAGCGCGCCTTCGCGGCGTAGCATCTCCAGTGTGATTTGTTTCTGGCCGTTGGAGTATTTCTCCGCGTTTGACAGCAGATTGACGATGACCTGCGCCACCGCATCGGCATCCGCGCGAACGGGCAGGGGCGCAGCTAGCAGCAAGCAGGTGAACTGGAATTGATTGTTTTCAAGATGTGGTCGGTACGTTTCGGTGGTATCACGCGTCAACGCGACGAGGTCGCATTCCGCGAAGTTGTATTTCTTCTCGCTGCGATCGAGGCGGGCGAAGTCGAGCACGTTGTTGATGAGTCGCGTGAGGCGGGCGGTCTCGGCAGTGATGATGTGAAGATAGCTGCGCTGCTTTTGCGGATCACTGACGCGTCCCTCGGCGAGCAGTTCGGAAAACATGCGGATGGAAGTCAGCGGGGTTTTCAATTCATGCGAAACGTTGCTCACGAAATCAGTCTTCTGCCGGGCGAGCGTCAATTGCCGGTTCAGGTCCTGCACGAGCAGCCAGCCGCCAACTCCTATTGCAATGATGAGCACCACGACCAGCAGGCTGATGGTGAGGCGCACCGATTGCGCGGACCGCGCCAGTTCGTTCGGATCGAGCGGGTACACGGCGGCTTCCCAGTGCGGCAACGCCTCGCCGATTTCCGTGGCGACGAACGGGTGCTTCCAGTTGGCCGTGAAGTTGGTGTGCGAGATCACCACCGGCCTTGCCTTGTCGTCAAGCACGGCCACGCAGATGCCATCGCGATACGCGGGTTCAAAACTGGTGAACGTGTTCTTCAGTTCTTCAACCAGTTTTGCGATGCCCAGCTTTGCGCCGAAGACGAGTGCCGGGTCCCGCGGCGAGCGATACCAGAGCAGCACATTCAGTTTGTCGTCCAAAAATCTCGCGAGCGCGCCATCGTTCGAATCGCCGATCAACTGGCGGAACTCCGCTTCCGAGGTGGCGAGCTTGGAAGCTTGCTGCGGTTCAACGGACTGGCCCTTGTTCGCGAAATTCAAGGCTTGCTGCTGCGGCATCACGTTGCGTTCTTGTTTGGCTCTTTGCGCCGGCAATGGTTGCTGGGAGTTGTCCGTGAGATTGACCGTGTTGTTGTAGTTCAATCCAGCCAGCTTTGGATTCCAATAAACTTCGGCTTGTTCGCGATTGCCGAGAAAGCGGCCGTTGTCCGCGCAGAACATCCGGGCCTCGGGGCTGCTGGTCGGCGAGGGCGAAAGAATCTGACCCTCGAGCGTGACGGCGAAACCAACCTGCGCGAGCGGCCAACGTTGGCGTAGGCGCTCATCAAAAACGCGGGCCATCGCTCGCGGATCGGCGTCGGCCAGGAGCGCGTCCACTTGCGCGCGGAATTTCTGCTGCTGGTCGGCGAGAAAATCCTCGACGTTTTTGGCGAGCGCGTCGGCGACGCTTTGATAGAGCAGCGAGCGCTGGCGTTCGAGAACGAATTGCTGGTCGCGGAGCGAGCGGACGGAAAGCCAGGCGAGCACCAGGCTCGGCACAAAGACCGCCAGCACGAAAACGATCGCGACTTTCTTCATTCCGGTTTCGCCGCCGTTGGCGCAACGGCGCTGACTTCGTTGACCGTCTTCACCGTGAGACTGTTTGCCAGTTGCGATGCCGGGCCGGAGAAACGGCCAAGCTTTTTCCAATAAGCTTGCAGTCGCTCGCCGGCTTCCTTGTCGCCGCTCTGATTCAGTTTCAGGGCTTGGGCGAGTTCTTTCTGCAATTTTGGAGTGATGACTTCAGCACGGCCAACCATGACGCGCACGAGTTCAGTTGGCTTCGGATTCAAAGTCATCGGCAAGGTTTCGTCCGTCCAATCACGCGGCAAAATGTACAGAACGCGTACGCCTTCCTCGGCAAACCAGGAATCGCTCCACGTCTTCACCATCGCGCGGGCTTCGGCGGGAAACAGTCCCTCGCCGGTAAGCGCTTCGGCCATCGCGTCGCCGAGTTGCTTTTGCACGTCCGCAATCAAGCGCGGTTCACCGGCAGACGCGGCGTCGAGCGTGCCGAAGATTTGCTTTGCATGCGGCGGGAGCTTGGGCAGCGAAGTCCATTGCGCCTTGCCGTCCTTGACGTGCAGCAAAAACATCTTCGCGAGCGGCTTGGTGCCGGTGTTCTCAACGGTGACCGCGCCTTCGTCCGTCGTCGTCACCGTGAGTGGCGTCGCGAAATCACCCGTGCCGCGATAGAACAAAAACTTTTCGTATTGCACGGGCAGACTCGTGGACGACGCGTCGTTCACACGAACGAAAGCGGACTCGGTTTCGCGGGCCGCGAAGTAATGAGTGGCGTTGGTGGTGGTCGGCATCTGGCTGGCGAGGGCGGGATTCGCCTTGGCGGGCAGCACGCGGACGTTCTGCCAGCGGATGACGCTGCCACCGGTGGGATTTTTCGTGACGGTCGCGGCGGCTTTGGCCACGAAGCCGGGTTCGCCGACGTCGTCTGCTTGCGGAAACCATTCCGTGATGTGACCGCCGGGAAATTTCACGGTGACATCGGCGTCGAGTTCCTTGTTCGAGTAAAAATAGATGACCGGCGTTTCCATGCGTTGAAGACCGGTAAGCCCGCCTTTGCCGAACGTGAGGATTGACGGTGCTTGCCGATTAAGTCCGGGCTGCCGCCAGTTGTAAATGAAACGCGGCAGGTCGCCGATTTGTTCGGACTGCCAGCGAAGCAGTTTGCCATCGCCGCCTTGGACGGAGGTGAACGTGCCCCACTCGTGGACGACGAGATCGCCGGCGGCGGCGGTTTGAGTGAGAACGATGGCGGCGGCGAGTCCGGTGAAAAACATGGAAGCACGCAGCGCGAATTGACGGGAAGATTTCAATAACGTCGTTTTCATGGCGATGATCAACTATGGATGGTTAATGGTTTACTGTCACGCTCAAGCCGCCGTTGTCCGGCGCAGCATTTGAGTCGAGAATTTGCTTTCATGGAATTCAGATTCGCACAGAGGTCCAGCCGGTTGTCAGTCGGGCGCAAAGAAATTGTAAAAGAATTGTGAGATCAGTTGTGCGATTTTGGAAAAAAGTTCTGTCCGAACCGCGGGCAGAAGTTCATAACTAGCCCGATATGTCAGACGCGAATTTACAGCACGGACGGGTCACCTTTCTCGACGGGCGTGGTGATTTGTCGGCACTGGAAATCACGACGCCGTGGAGTCGCGCGGAGATTTTTCCGCACGGCGCGACCGTGACGCAGTTTCAGAAGACCGGCGAACCGCCCGTGCTGTTCCTCAGCCAATGCAGTCGTTACACGAATGACGCGCCGATTCGCGGCGGGATTCCGATCGCGTTTCCCTGGTTCGGCAAGCCGGAGGGGAAAACCATGCAGCATGGCTTTGCGCGGGTGAAGGATTGGGAGTTGAAGGAAGTCGCGTCGCCGCCCGATGGCAGCGTGACGGTGCGAATGCGCCTGCCGAATTATGCGGACGCGACCGCATGGCCGGGCTGCAACGTGGAATACGTCGTGACGGTCGGCGAAGCGTTGGGCGTTGAGTTGATTGTGACCAACAAGTCCGCCAGTGAGGCGGCGTACGAGGATTGCCTGCACACTTATTTCACGGTCGGAGATATTTCCCAGGTGGCAGTGATTGGGTTGAAGGGCGTGGAATATCTGGACGCGTTGGACGGGCGAAAGCGCAAGACTGAGACTGCGGAGTCCATCCGGTTCACCGCCGAGTTGGA
Source organism: Verrucomicrobiota bacterium (assembly GCA_004297495.1). Classification (GTDB taxonomy): domain Bacteria; phylum Verrucomicrobiota; class Verrucomicrobiia; order Limisphaerales; family JADLHS01; genus SCTL01. Next base: position 1,025 of record SCTL01000370.1, on the reverse strand, counting down.
CCGCGTTTATCTCAACACTGCACACGTCGTAGAGATTCACGATGCGGCGTTGCGGCGCGTGATTCGCGTGGCGAAGGAAGGCTCGCGGTCAACCGTGGTCTGGAATCCGTGGATCGCGAAGGCGAAGGCGATGGCGGATTACGGCGACGAGGAATACAAGCAAATGGTCTGCGTCGAGTCCGGCAACGTGGCGGAGAACCAAGTGAAGCTGCGCGCCGGAGAATCGCATCGGACGGTCGTGCGGATTTCCACGACGAAGATTTAACTCCGCCCCTTGCCGCCCAGCGTCGCGATGATCTGCCCGAGCTTGACGAGCGCCCGCTCGATGGAATCACTCCACGGATTCGCGTAGTTCAAGCGCAGGCAATTCTGAAAACCTTGCTTGGCCGAGAAGATCGGGCCGGGCGCGACGCAGATTTTTTCGGCGAGTGCGCGTTGATAAACTTCCAGCGCGTGGATGGACTCCGGCATTTCCACCCACAGCGCCATGCCGCCGGTCGGTCGGCTGACTTTTGTGCCCTCGGGAAAATGACGGCTCACAGCTTCGCCCATGCGCGCGGCTTGCGTTGCGTAAAGTTTGCGGAGTTTGCGAAGGTGGTTTTCGTAGCCGCCGTTTCGCAGGTATTCGGCCATCGCGAGTTGAGTCGGCGACGCGGTCGAGTGCGTGGTGACAAGCTTGAGAAACTCCACCCGCGTCTTGAATCGTCCCGGCGCAACCCAGCCTATGCGGAATCCCGGCGCGAGCGTTTTGCTCAGCGAGTCACAACTCATCACCCAGCCTTCCGTGTCAAAAGCTTTGGCGGACTTGGGACGCTTCGGCGCGAAGGAGAGATTGCCGTAGATGTCGTCTTCGATGAGCGGCACTTCGTGTTCGGTGAGCATTTGCACGAGACGTTTCTTCTTTTCGTCGGGCATGCAACTGCCGAGCGGATTGCTGAAGTTGAGCGTGAAGACGCAGGCTTTGATGCGGCAGCACTTCAATCGTTTCTCCAGTTCGTCGAGGCAAATGCCTTCGCGCGGATACG
>SCTL01000369.1 GCA_004297495.1 Verrucomicrobiota bacterium | reverse complement strand
GCCGAGTTCGGGTTTCAGAACGTAGCCCAACGGTTTTGCGTTCATCGGATCCATCGGCACGGCCGACAGGAATTCCGGCACAAGCGCTTTCAAACTTTCCGCCGGCTTCCCGTGCCGCGACTCGTAACGCCTGAGCGCAATGGCGGTGACGGTAAGTCGTCGCTCGGTCTCCCGCTGCACCGACACGCTCAACGCTTTGGAAAAATTCGGAATGGCGACGGCGGCGATCGTGTAGCGAAACCGACCCAGCCCATTGAACTTTGCGTTGAATCCCGCCAGCGACGCCTTCAACACGGCATCCGAAGCCGGCCACGTGGTTGCGCCGGTCCTGAGCTTGCGGATTTCATCCAACATTCCCTGGTCGTGTTGCAACATCACCAGTTCATTGTCATCCGCCGTCAGACGCCAAAGCATCGCGCCACCCAGTTCGGTGAACTTGTCCTTCAGGTTCGTGGGAGGCTTGCTGATCCCGAATGAGCGGCTGACCCAAGCCGCGCCGTCGCGATGGATGTAAATAATAATCTGTTCCATGGAAGCCCGCTCGGTCGTCATGCCGCGTTCGATGGCATCGAGAAAATCCGCGCGCTCGAAATCCTTTTGCAGTTCGGCCAGTTCCTCCTCCGTCCAGCCGGGCGCTTGCAAGGCCTCCCACGTCGTAGCCACCTGCAATCCGCCGATGGCCACGCGGATCATGTGCGAGACGAGCGTCGGGTCTTCCTTGTTCCAATCCACCAGATTCGCCAGCGCGTGCAGATCACTGCGCGCCCTCGCGCGATCCCGGGCGTGCAACGCTCCGACCGCATCCGCTGAGAGCCATTGCGCCGCTTGTCGCATCTGCACGAAAATCGGAATCCGGCTGAAGGGAACATTCGTGGGGTTGAAAACATAGCAGCGAAACGGTGATTGCAACGTCGTGCGAATGTCCTCCAAGTCCTGGCCGACGCGCAAAAGCTCGTCGTTAAATTCCGGCCAACTCATCGTCTGGTTGGTCCGCGCCGAGTAACTGCCTGTTTGGCCCAGTTGAACCTTATCGCCGCGAGCAAGAACGCGCGCGTGTCCGGGTGAAGTTGACTCCATCAAGTACAGCGAGCCCGGCGCGTACTTGCCGGCTTTGATCCGCTTCACCGCGTTGGTGAACTGGCTGAGGTTCGTGCCGCTCTCCGGCGCGAGCGGATAGCCGAGTTCGTCGAAGGAAATCTTTTCGCCGCGCGCGCGCAACGCCGCCTTGTAACGCTCGACGTTGCTGCCGGATTTCAAGATGACGAGCAGCCAGCCGAACGCGAGGACCATCAACGCCACAATAATTATGACCAGCCAGCGGCGGGTTTTCATTCTGATTTCACTGGGGATGGAAACACCACTGCCCAGGTTGCGTTGCAAGAAATTCGCCGATGTTCATCAGTCCGCGCTCTCCAAAATCGCCATCGCCGCCGCGTAACTTTCCGTGTGGCTCAAGCTGATGAGCACGTGCTTGCCTCGGCGCGATTCCAGCAACGTCTTCCCGCCGCCATGCAGCACGACGTAAGGTTCGCCGCTGGGTTTGCGTTTCACTTCCAGGTCCTGCCAGCCGAGTTGCGCGCCAATGCCCGTGCCGAACGCCTTCGAGATCGCCTCCTTCGCCGCGAAGCGCGCGGCCAGAAACGGCGCGGGATTTTTGTGCGTCAGGCAATACTCGATCTCCGCCGGATGCAGGATGCGATTCACGAACCGCTCGCCAAACCGCTCGAACGACGCCGCGATGCGCGCCACTTCGATGATGTCAATGCCGGTGCCGAGAATCATGCCGTGCCTTCAATAATCATTTCTTGACGCGAAAGGAAACCCGAATTACACCCGCACCATGAAAACCATGTCCCTCATCTCCGCCGTTTCCTTCTCCCTTACTTGTGCGCTCATCGTCAACGCCCAGGCCGGTACGGACCGGATTTTGCGCGACGCGATCACCAGTTCAGATGGCGTTGCGCTGACCGGCTCGGATCGCCTGACCACCGTGGGCACGTTTCAGCCTCCCGTCGAAATCAAAGTCGTCGCGAAAACTGATTCCACCAACCTGCGGCTGACCTACGCCGCCGATCAAGTGATCTTCAACTGGGAGATGAATCCCGAAGAACTGCGCGTGGACGGCGGTCCGGCGAGCGGACATCACCGGGTCGGTGCGGGCAAGATTCCCACCAATAAATTTGTCACGATCAGATGGGTGGTGACGAACAAAGGCCAATCCATTTACGTGGACAACGAACTGCGTTTCCAGCACGAGGGCGATTATTCCGGAATTAGCCGGCCCGTCTCCATCTTCCCGGGCTTCGGCTCGAAAATCACGGTCAAGTCCGTCACCGTAAAGCCTCTTTCTGCTTCGTCGCAGTAAGAAGTCAGCCCGCGTAGCCGCTCATCAACTGCAACATCTCCCGCACCGCGCGCTCCAAGCCCACGAACACCGCGCGGCTCACGATGCTGTGACCGATGTTCAACTCCACCAGATGTGGCACTCGATGCAGTGTCGGCAGGTTCACGAAGTTCAATCCGTGCCCCGCGTTCACTTGCAAGCCGAGTTTGTGCGCCAGCTTCGCGCCATCAATCAATCGCTGCAATTCGCGTGACTCGGTGGGGCGAGCGTCCTCGCGAGCCGGTTCGTCAGTAGCCTCGCCCCACTTCTCGAAATACTCGTGCGCGAACTGTCCGGTGTGTAATTCAATGAACTCGCTGCCCACGCGCGCCGAAGCTTCGATCTGCGCCGCATCGGGCGCGATGAATAAACTCACTTCGATGCCCGCATCGTTCATGCGCTTGCGCGTCTCAGTCAGCGCTCGCTCGTTCGCGACCACATCGAGTCCGCCTTCCGTCGTCACTTCCTGTCGCCGCTCGGGCACGAGACAGACGATCTCCGGCTTCAACTTGAGCGCGATGGCGACAATCTCCGGTGAGTTCGCCATTTCCAGATTGAGCCTCGTCTGCACGACTTCGCGCAGTTTCCACACGTCGCGGTCCTGAATGTGCCGGCGATCCTCGCGCAGATGCGCCGTGATGCCGTGCGCGCCCGCGGCTTCGCAAATGCGCGCGGCCTCGACGGGATCGGGTTCGCCGTGCGCGAGCCCGCGATACCGCGCTTCGCGGATCGTGGCCACGTGATCAATGTTGACGCCGAGTTTGAGCATGACGACGAAATCAGTCTAAAGTTTAAGGTCTAAGGTCTAAAGTCCAAAGTCGGAGCGCAGCACCGATGACTTTAGACTTTAGCCGTAACCATTCAATCCAAACGGAGGCGCCTCACGCAAAGTCCGCAAAGTCCGCAACGGTCTGAGGCCTTTCGGCTGGAAGCCGCCGCTCACCAAACGGTGCACTTCTGCCAACTTCCAAACCGTGCTGCTTCCCCGCGCCTTTGCGGCCTTCGCGATCTTTGCGTGAGACTTCTTCTGCATGGTTACGGTTTAGACTTTGGACATTGGACTTTTAGCTGAATAGAGTTGCGGCGTGTCGCGAGTCCGCGTGTTCATCAAATACTGGCTGCCGGTCGCCGCGTGGAGCGTGTTGATCTTCGGCGTGTCCGGCGATTCCAAATCCGTGGCGCACTCCTCGCGCATCATCGGACCGCTCGTCCGCTGGCTGTTCCCGCAAGCCTCGCCGGAGACCGTTGATCTCGTCGTGTTCATCGTCCGGAAATGCGCTCATGCCGGCGAATACGCCGTGCTCGCGTGGCTGTTCTGGCGCGCGATTCGCAAACCCGTGAGGCAAGACGCGCGCCCGTGGAACTGGCGCGTGGCGCGGGTGACGGTTTGCCTGACCGCGCTTTACGCAGCCACGGATGAATTGCATCAGTCATTCGTGCCCGGACGGCAGGCTTCGGTTTGGGATGTGTTGCTCGATACTTGCGGCGCGATGCTGGGAATTATTTTGGTCTGGCAACTCGGTCGCTGGCGGAAAAAGTGGTGATAAAAATTCCCGCGTGACTTGCCGGGAATGAATCGCTACAAGTCCGCATCTCAGTGAAGCACCCTTTGGGCAACGTGGCGTTGTTCTACGCAGGAGGTTTGCTGCTGGCGGAATTCCTTCAACCGCCGCTGGTCATTCTCCTCAGCGTAACGCTGGCCATCGCCGTCGCCGCCATTCTGCTCTCGCGCTGGCGATCTTTTCTACTCGGGCCGCTGCTCATCCTCATCGGCTGGACCAATCTGGTTTCTCGCACCGCCGTCATTTCGCCGCACGACCTGCGCCTGATTCTGGACAAGCCCGACATCGTCACCGTGCGCGGCGTGCTCACGGAAACGCCCACGCAGCGCGTCTTCGTTCGCGACGAAGAAGAATCCTGGCGCACGCTGGCGCGCATCCGGGTCACGGAAATTTCCAGACGTGGAAAATCCCAAACCGCCTTCGGCCTGATCGCAACCGTCACGCCGGAGATTCTCGGAACAAACTTTTTCGCCGGCCAGCAAGTTGAAGTCAGCGGCATCCTCGCGCCGCCACAGCCACCAGTCGCCGACGGGCTTTTCGATTACCGCACTTACCTGCAACGCCACGGCATTTATTTTCAACTCAAGGTCGAGTCCACGAACGACTGGCATTCGCAGCCCGGCTCGCTCACCGCGCGCCCCATTGCTGACCGTTTCCTGAACTGGGCGCAAGCAACGCTCGCGCGCGACTTGCCGGCGCGCGATGAACCGCTGCGACTGCTCTGGGCCATGACGCTCGGCTGGCAGGCGATTGACAACGAAATCTACGCGCCCTTCATGCAGACCGGCACGATGCACATCTTCGCCATCTCGGGACTGCACATCGCGCTGATGGCGGGAATTTTCGTCGCCGTGCTGCGCGTGCTACAAGTCTCGCGGCTCTGGTGCGGCGCGGTGATTGTCCCGTTGATCTGGTTCTACACGGCGGCGACCGGCTGGCAACCCTCGG
>SCTL01000368.1 GCA_004297495.1 Verrucomicrobiota bacterium | reverse complement strand
GCCGGCCACGCCGGGTGTGAATCTGACGGTGAAACTGGATGGCAACATTCTGCAAAGCACGCCGGACATTGATTTCGTTGGGGATACTCGCCGGCTCGCGCTCGGCACTGCCGGCCTCGGGGAACTCCGCTCCTGGTTCTGTCAGCGCGCCGTGATTTCGCCGCGCCAGCTTTTTGAAATCATGTCGCAGTTCTGGGAGAACCATTTCGTCACGCAACAGTCCAAGAGCGTGGACTACATCACCGGCCTCGGCTTCGACAGCACCACGGCGGGCGTGATCGCCTCGAATTGGGAATACCGCGAGATGTCCAAATGGCGCAATGCGATGCTCAATCCCAATTGCACGTTCTACGACCTCCTCAAGATCAGCGCGGAAAGCCCCGCGATGATCGTCTATCTCGACACCGTGAACAGCAAGGGCAGCGGCAACAACGTGGCCAATGAAAATTACGCCCGCGAACTGCTCGAGCTGTTCACCTTCGGCGTGGACAACGGTTACGATCAGAACGACATCATCCTCATGTCCCGCGCCTGGACCGGCTGGTCCGTGCAACTGGTGGACACCGCCAACGCCGCGAATCCCTTCGCGCCGCTCTCGCTGACCTTTTATGCGAACACCAACAGTTCGTCTACGGCCAACAAGGTCGGCGTGCTGGCCTTCAATTATCAAGCCGGCAATCACGGCACGAACCGTGGCGATCTGTTCGCCGGAAAAACGGTGCCCGCCCGGTTCGGCGCGCCGTGGGCCGGTCGCAGCTACAGTCTGCATTTGCCGGCGCGGCTTAGCGGCGACACGAACAGCATTCAAGACGGCTACGATGTCATCGCGCATCTCGCCAACCAGCCGTTCGTCGAGGAATATCTCAGCGTGAAACTTTGCCGGCTCTTCGTGCATGACGATTTTCCGAATCCGACGACGACGACCAATCTGCCCGAATACGCGTTTTACGATTACACGGACCCCAACCGCTCCGCCGAAGCCGAGCTCGTCCATCAGTGCATGCAGGCGTGGGAAGGCAGCACTCCCAAAGGAAACATCCGCGCGGTGTTGAGCACGATTTTCAACTCCGACCTTTTCCGCAGTCACACCGCCGTCGCGCAGAAAGTGAAGACGCCGTTTGAATTTGTCGCCTCCAGCCTGCGCGCGTTGCGTTCGACCACGACCGGCGGCGCGCTCACGGCCACGACGGACGGTTATTCATTCGCCTCGCCGTTGAGCAACATGGGTCAGATGCTGCTCTTCGACCGCGCGGCGCCGGACGGTTATCCCGAGGTCGCCGCGCCGTGGATCAGTGGCGGCACGCTGGTGGAACGCATCCGCTACGTGCAGTCGCTCTGCATGACCAACGGCGCCAGCAATCGCGCCGACGCCGGCAACCAGTTCGTGGACCCGGTCGGCTTGCTCAAGAAGAAACTCGCCAGCGGAAGCTGGAACAGCGACACCGCCGTGGCGGATTATTTCCTCGGAATTCTGTTCCCCACGGAGGGCGCGGGCAACCTCGCGCTGTATCGCGCCGCCGCCGTGGATTATTTGAACAAGGCGGACGACGGCGTCACGGCTTCCAGTTTCATCAGTCTGAGCAGCACCTCCGGCACTTACGAAAACCGTGTCCGGGGCATGGTCGCGATGCTGATGGCCTTCCAACGTTTTCAAGAGCAATAGCCATGAACAATTTTAACATTTATTCCCGGCGCACGTTTCTGGACCGCTCCTTCAAGACGAGCCTCGGCATCGCGCTCGCGACCTTGACCGATATTCCCTTCGTGATGAAACGCGCGCTGGCCGAGGGCACCATCGGTTTGAACGGCAAGAAAGTTCTCTTCATCTGGCTGCGCTTCGGCAATGACGGACTGAACAACATCGTGCCCATCGAAGACAGCGCCTACTCGACGATCCGCCCGACCATCGGCATCACGAAGGACCCCGCCGCCGCCTCGGATTATTACCAGCAGACCGGCCCGTGCTTTGACGCCAGCCTTTACGCGGACATCGGCGGCACGTTGCGCGGATCGAGCGACGCCACCTTCAGCTACACCCGCGCCATTCGCACCGGCAACGGCTTCGCCGCGCTGCATCCCGCGCTCAAGTTTCTCGCGCCGGTCTATAACGCGGGCGATCTCGCGCTGCTCCACCGGGTGGCGTATCCAAAACAATCCCGCTCCCATTTCGATTCCCAGAACTATTGGGAGAACGGCAATCCCAACAACAATTTGTCGAAGGACGGAATTTTTTACCGCACGATCATGGAATCAGGCCTTGCCAACACCGCGCCGCTCACCGGCGTCTCGGTGCAATCGGCGTTGCCGTTGATCCTGCGCGGCTCGCGCGCCGCCATGACCAATCTCACCAGCCCGACGCGTTACGATCTGCTCGGCGTCCCTTCGCCCGGCGGCGACAACAAGGCCTTCAGCGCCATCGCGGGCGCGAACTATTTTCCGTTCACCGACAAGCGCAACCGCGAGTTGCTCGACCTGCAATATCAAAACATGTCGAACACGCTCCGCATCTTTTCGGCGATTGATTTTTCCGACACGGGCAACGTGTACCGCGACGACGCCGTGACGGACAACGACCAGGTCTGGTTCGACGGCACCGGCGGGACCGGTTCGCCCGCCAACAAGGGTTATTATTTGTTCCCGACCACCAACGCCAAGAACGGCGGCTATCAACGCCCGAGCGGTGGTGGCACGAACACGAATAAGTATGTCGTGCCCACCAGCGCGTATTCGTTTTTCACCAACCTCAAGGCGGCGGCGATGATTCTCAACAAGACCGACGCCATCATTGCCGGCACGGAACTCGGTGGCTTCGACACGCACCAGACGCAGGGCGGCGCGGCCGGCTCGCACGCCAACCTCCTGCAATCCGTCGGCTGGGCCATGTATGCCCTGCGAAAATATTTCATGCTCTACGCGGAAAAAACTACGTGGGATAATCTCGTCGTGGTCACGCTGTCCGAGTTTGGCCGCACTTCGGTGGAGAATTCCGACAAAGGCACGGATCACGCCGAAGCCGGTGTGATGTATGTCGCGGGCGGTGGCGTGAAAGGTTACGGCCAGGGCAATGCCAGCGGCGTCTTCGGTTGCAGCCCTTCGGACACGCTGGCGTGGAATCCCGGGCCGCGCACCACGAGTCTCGCTTCCTGCGGCACGATGTTTTCCGCCGGCATTCCCGATGACACGGGCGGCACGATCAATCCCGTCACCGCCGGCTACTTGCGCCGCGCGATTGACTATCGCTCGGTGCTCGGCGAGATCATCCGCAAACATCTTGGCGCAACTCAGAATCAGTTGAACCGCATCATCACCGGCTACGGCGTGACCAACGAGTATCTGCTCGGCGGCGGCAAATCGGGCGTGGACGGCATCCGCATCCGCGGTGAAGTCGGCCTTCTCTGAGCGACGTCAATATTTTCATGCGCGCTTTCGTGCGACGGTTTACGCCCGGCCCGGTGACCCTATTCACCTTGTTCGCCAGTCTCGCAAACGGACTGGCGCTCTCGCTCACCAACACGCCCAGCGCCGACACCAGCCTGATCGAAGTCGCCCCCGAGAACAGCAACGGCGGCCAGGCCTGGGTCCTCTCCGCCCGCACCCAGAACGGTCCCCGCACCCGCGCGCTCTATCGCTTCAATCTCACCGCGCTGCCCACCAACGCCATCATTTTCTCCGCCGTGCTTCAGGTGGATTGCACCCGGCAATCGAGCGAAATTATGTGCCTCACCGATTCGGCCTTCGGATTGCATCGCATGTTCCGACCTTGGGGTGAGGGGACAAACGCCGCCACCACGCAACCGGGCCAGGGCGTTCCGGCTCATCCCGGCGATGCCACCTGGAATCATGCTTTTTATCCTACGAACGCCTGGTCCGCTCCCGGCGGTCTCGCCGACGTTGATTTTGCCTCATTGGAAAGCTCGTTCCAATTTGTCACCACGCCCGGCGCCTCGCCATACCGTTTTGAATCCACTCCGGAACTCGTGGACGACGTGCAGACCTGGGTGCGTCAACCGGCGACGAATTTTGGCTGGATGCTGATTTCGGATTCCGAGGACACGATCTGCACCGCGCGCCGGTTCAATTCGCGCGAAGACCCGAATAGCCAGCCGCAACTGGAAATTCAGTATCGCGTGTTGCCGCGCTTCGATTCCGTCAATCGCTCCGGCAATCAGTTTCAAATGCGCTTCACGCCCTGGCCGGGCCAGAGTTACTCCGTCGAATACCGTGCCGCTCTGACGAATTCCCCGTGGCTCACGCTGACGAATCTCGGTCTGCTCACCAACGCCACCTCCACACTCGTCACCGACTCGCTCACCGTGACGCAGCGGTTCTATCGCCTCTCCGCGTTCTAAAACCTCGCGGATCAACCCGTCGCTTGATTTTTGAAACGTTTCCAACGCCACACCGCGCGCGCGATGGCCGGCATTGTCTCCTGGCGCAACTCCGGATACTTTCCGCGTAGCTGAATCGTGGACGACCTCCTTAACACACAGTTTTTATTCGCTTCCCTGTTCTGGGGCTCGGTCGGCGTCGGCTATTGGATCTACGGCAAGAAGCAGAGCGAGCTCTGGCCGATGCTGGGCGGCGCGGCGATGATCGCGGTCTCATACTTCGTGCGCAGCGCAGTCTTCATGTCGCTGATCTGTATCGGCATCGGCTTCGCTGTTTACGCGCTGATGAAACGCGCGGATTGAGCGTGCCTGTCGCCGGCCCATCTCCCATTCTTCCCCGATTTCACCGGCGGAACTCATGCGTTCGCGACCGCGTGAAAGTCTGACTCACGTCAAATCGCCGCCGCACCGGCTGCGGCATATTTACGGCAGAAAGTTGAACACAAATTCGACCGACACGAATGAAAATGAACATGAAAACTCCACTCCCGAAATCAACCCGCCTTGGTCTTGCGGTGATCATCGCCGCGCTGCTTGGTGCTGAAGCCGTTCACGTCAACGCCGCGAACGAGCCCGCCAAGCCCGCCGCCAAGATCACCGACCCGGAGATCACGGGCGAAGAACATGCCGTGCTCACGCAGGCGCCGAACGTCCCGCCGCCCATCACGCGCAAGCACGCCACCAAAGTCATCGTCAGCATTGAAGTTCGCGAGGTCACCAAACACATTGCCGACGGCGTGGATTACACGTTCTGGACTTTCGGTGGCGATGTCCCCGGCAGTTTCATCCGCATTCGCGAGGGCGATCAGGTGGAGTTTCATTTGAACAATCACCAGAACAACACCATGCCGCACAACATTGACCTGCACGCCGTCACCGGTCCGGGCGGCGGCGCGGCCTCGTCGTTCACCGCGCCCGGTCACGCGTCGCAATTTTCATTCAAGGCGCTGAATCCCGGCCTCTACGTTTATCACTGCGCCACCGCGCCGGTTGGGATGCACGTCGGCAACGGCATGTATGGTTTGATTCTGGTCGAGCCGAAGGACGGTCTGCCGGCCGTGGATCGCGAGTTCTACGTGATGCAGGGCGACTTTTACACAAGCGGCAAATATGGCGACGAAGGTTTGCAAGCGTTCGACATGAACAAGGCGATTGATGAGAAGCCCACGTATGTCGTCTTCAACGGCGCGGTCGGTTCGCTCGTTGGCGACAAGGCGCTCAACGCAAAAGTCGGCGAACGCATCCGCATCTTCGTCGGCAACGGCGGGCCGAATCTCACGTCCTCGTTCCACATCATCGGCGAAATCTTCGACACTGTTTACACCGAGGCCGGCAGCGCGCCGTCGCACAATGTCCAGACCACCATGATTCCCGCCGGCGGCTCGACGATTGTCGAGTTCAAGGCCGAAGTGCCCGGCACTTACATCCTCGTGGATCACTCGCTGTTTCGCGCGTTCAACAAGGGCGCGCTCGGCATGTTGAAAGTGGACGGCGCGGCGAATCAGATCGTTTATTCCGGCAAGGAAGTGGACGCGGTGTATCTCGGCAAAGCCGCGGAAGCCGGTTCGGAAGCCGAGAAACGCGTGACTGCACTGAAAGCGCAAGTCGCCGAGGAAATCAGAAGCAATCCCAAGATCGCCGGCTTGTCGAAGGAGATTCAAATCGAGAAAGGCAAGTCCGCCTACATGCAGACCTGTTTCGTGTGCCATCAGCCAGAAGGCCAGGGCGTGCCCGCGCAGATTCCACCGCTCGCGAAATCCGATTATCTCGCCACGCTCTCGAAGGATGAACTGATTCGCGGTGTGCTCATGGGCCGCACCGGCGAAATCACCGTCAACGGCAAGAAATACAACGGCATCATGACGCCGCTGAGTTATCTCACCGACGAACAGATCGCCAACGCGCTCACTTACGTGCGCAACAGTTGGGGCAACTCCGGTGAGGCCGTGAGCAGCGAGGACGTGAACAAAATTCGCCGCGCCGTCGTTCCCGCCACGCCCGAGCCAAGCAAATACGAGTGACAGAGCTTGCAGGAAGAAGATGAACGAAGTGATGTCAATCCGAACGGCTGCTATCGCGGTGACTCCCCCCTCACCCCAGCCCTCTCCCCTTCCGAAGGGGAGAGGGAGAATCGTTTGCCGCTGTTTTGAAGTTCGCGAATCTGCGATTGCTCGCTACGCTCCCAAAAACCTGCAAACCTCCGCTGGCCATTCCCTCTCCCCCTCGGAGGGGGAGAGGGTCAGGGTGAGGGGGCCGCGTGCGCTAAGTCGTGGCTTCCTCGCATTGCTGCTCCTGAATCTTGGATGCGCTTTTGTTTTCGCCGATTCAAACGTCCCTGCCGGCATGGCGGAAATTCCCGCCGGCATTTATCGTCCGCTTTTTCGCGGGCCGACGGATCTCAAGGAAGTTCCTGTCAAAGCCTTCGCGCTCGATGTGCTGCCGGTGACGAATGAGGACTTCCTGAAATTCGTCCGCGCGAATCCGCGCTGGCAACGCTCGTCGGTGAAACGTCTGTTCGCCGATGAAACTTATCTGAAGAACTGGGCCGGCGATTTGGAACTCGGACCGGACGCGCCGTCGAACGCACCCGCGACCTTCGTCTCCTGGTTCGCCTCGAAAGCTTACGCGCAATGGCTGGGCAAACGTCTGCCCACCGTCGCCGAATGGGAACTCGCTGCCGCCGCGAGTTCGACGCGGCCCGACGGCGCGAGCGATCCCGCGTTCGCGCGGAAGATTCTCGATTGGTACGCCACGCCGAAGTCTGCCACGAATTTTGTCGTGGGTGCCGGTGAGACGAATTGTTGGGGCGTGCATGATCTGCACGGCCTCGTCTGGGAATGGGTCGCCGACTTCAACACCGCCATGGTCACCGGCGACGCGCGTGGCGACACCGGCCTCGACCGTCAGCTTTTCTGTGGCGCGGGTTCGCAAAGCGCCCGCGATCCGTCCGACTATGCGGCGTTCATGCGTTTCGGTTTTCGCAGCAGCTTGAAGGCGGATTACTGCGTCCACAACCTCGGCTTCCGTTGCGCCAAAGATTTATGAAAGCATTCAGACTACCGTTGGTTGCAACAGCAGCCTTGCTGGCAACACTCGTCACCATGCAAGCCGGCTATTGTTCCACCAACTCCACTCCGTCGTGCTGCGCTCGCACCGTTGCGCCGGAGCAGTTCTCCGACAAATCGCTTTACCAAACCGAATCCACGTGGACAACCGATGCCGGAAAGCAAATCAAACTCGGCGCGCTGGCTGGCAAACCCCAGGTCGTCGTGATGTTCTTTGCGAGCTGTCAGTTCACGTGCCCCGTCACCGTTCACGATTTGCAACGCATCGAGGCCGCGTTGCCGGCCGCTGTCCGCGAGCAAGTCGGCTTCACGCTCGTCTCGTTCGACAGCAAGCGTGACACATCGGCCGCACTCGCCAAGTATCGCGAAGCCCGTCAACTCTCCTCGAAGAACTGGACGTTGATGCGCGGCGAACCGGATGACGTGCTGGAATTGTCCGCGTTGCTCGGTGTTAATTTCAAACAGGACGCACAAGGCAATTTCGCGCACTCGAATGTCATCACGATTCTCAACGCGCAAGGCGAAGTCGTTCATCGCTTGATCGGACTGAATCAAGACGTGAACGAAACCGTTCGCGTCCTCGAACAACTTGCCGCAAAGTGACGCCATGCTGCCGCTGAATAAATTCAAACGCTTCGACGTGCGGGAAATGATCCAGCGCGGCGTCGAGCCATTCCCGGAAATCTGGAAACGCGTGAACGCGCTCGGCGCGGAGGAAGGCTTGATCGTCGTCGCGCCGTTCCTGCCGTCGCCGCTCGTGGAGA
>SCTL01000367.1 GCA_004297495.1 Verrucomicrobiota bacterium | reverse complement strand
GCGCTCTGGTGGGACGCGGACTTGTCGCGCGAACTGGAGGACGGCGCGGGCAATGGCGCGTTGAATCCTGTGATCAATAAATTCAACCCGGCCACGGGCGGAGTGGATCGGCTCTTCAGCGTTTACAACGACGACGGCAATTATTCCACGCACCAAGCCTACGGCGGGCGCGCCGCGATCTGGGGCGATCTCTTCGGCGACTGGCGCGAGGAATTCATGGTCGTGGCCAGCGACTACAACTCGGTCCGCATCTACACGACGAAGATTGCCGCCACGAACCGCCTCTACTGCCTGGCGCAAAATCCCGCCTATCGCTGCCAGATGACGTGCAAAGGTTACTATCAAGCGAGCTACGTGGATTATTTTCTCGCCAACGGAATGCCCGCCGTGCCGATTCCGCCGGTCTCGGACGCCGCGCTCGTCTGGCGCGGCGGCGCATCGAACGTGTGGGACACTGCCACCGCGAACTGGTTCACGAACAACCTCTGGATCAGCAACACCACGCCGGCCACGTTTTCATCCGCCTCATCCGTCCTCTTCGACCTATCCGGCTCCAACAACGCCGCGATCTCCCTCACCGAGCCGCTCACTCTCAGCGCCGTGACCGTTCACTCGCCAAAAAATTACACCTTCGACAGCACCGCCGGCGAACTCACCGGCGCGATGAAGCTCACGAAAGCCGGCGCGGGAAAACTCACGCTCAACGGCACTAACACCTACACCGGCGCGACGCTCATTGGCGAAGGCCAGTTCCTCGTCAACGGCTCGCTGCCGAATTCACCCGTCACCGTCCGCGGCGGCGTCTGGCTCAATGGCCGGCTCGGCGGCAACGGCGTCGTTGGTTCCGCCGTCTCGATTCAAGAAGGCGCGGGCATTTCCCCGGGCGCGGGAACGAATTCACCGGGCACGCTCACCATTGCCAACAATCTCACGCTCGCCGGGCGCACGTTGAGCGATTTTGATTTGTCCGACGATCCCACCGGCGTGACGAAGACGAACGATCTGCTCGTCGTCACCGGCAATCTCACGCTGCAAGGCACGAACACGCTCGTCATTCGCAAACTCAATGCTTCGCTCCCGCCGGGTGTTTATCCGCTTATCAATTATTCCGGCACCCTCAGTGGCAGCCTGAACAATCTCGCCGTCTCCGGCCTGCCGGGAATTCCGCTCGCGCTCACCAATCCGCCCGGCCAGATCGCGCTCGTTGTGAAAAGTTACCGCGCGCCCGCCACGATCAACTGGACCGGCGGCAGCGGCGGCAACGTCTGGGATTTGCTCGTCGCTTCCAATTTTCTCAACGGTGGCGTCAAAGATCAGTTCGCGCCCGGCGACACCGTCCGCTTCGACAGTCTCGGCACGTCGAATCTCACCGCGAATTTGTCCGGCGACTTGAACGCCGCCGCCGTCATCGTGGACAGCTCGGCGAACTACACTCTCGCCGGCAGCGGCGGCATCATCGGCGCGTCGAGTCTCTCGAAGTCCAACACCGGCACGCTCACGGTCACTGCGCTGAATAATTCCTACACCGGCAAGACCACCATCGCCGGCGGCACCGTCGTGGTTTCCGAACTCGACGCGATTGGTTTTCCCAGTCCGCTCGGCAATCCGCCCGGCGGTTCGGCGAATCTGGTTCTCTCGGGCAGTTCCACGTTGCGCGTCACCGGCGAATCCTACACCGACCGCGGCCTGACGTTGAACGCCGGCACGAACACGCTCGAAGTCTTCAACGCCGCCGATCAAGTGACGATTGCCGGCCAGATCGTCGGCAGCGGCGCGCTGGTCAAGGCTGGCGCGGGCAATCTCGCGCTGAACGTGGCGAACACATTCAGCGGCGGTACGATCATCAGTAATGGTGCGATCTCGCTCGGCAGTACGGCGGGAAATCAGACCGGTGTCGGCACCGGCGCGGTCACGTTTTACAACGGCACGTTGAGCATGATTGACATTCAGGCCAGCGAAACCGCCGCCTGGCCGGTCATCGTGCCGACGAACGCGACGGGCCGCCTCAATTGCGACGGACGTTGCACGCTCACCGGTTCGCTCACCGGCGGCGGCACGTTCACGGTGATGACGCCCTACGTCCGCACCGATTTCAGCGGTAACTGGTCCGCCTTCACCGGCCAGATCAACGTCATCACCGACAGCGACGGCGGCGATTTCCGCTGCAACAATTCCGCCGGTTATCCGAACGCAAAAATCAATCTCGCCTCGCTCGTGAGCTTGCAATGTCGCGTCAGCGGCACGCCGACAATTTCGATTGGCGAACTCTCCGGCTCGCAAGGTTGCAGCGCCTCCGCCGGCGGCGGCAACAGCGGGCTTGCGGTGACGTGGAACGTCGGCGGCCTGAACACGAGTGCCACGTTCGCGGGCAACACTTACAACAGCATCAACTTCATCAAAGTCGGCACCGGCACATGGACGTGGACCGGCACAAACATCACGCACTCCGGCACGACCACAGTGAACGGCGGCACGCTCATCATCAACGGCAACGCCACCTCCGCTTCTGGTGCCGTCACCGTCGGCGTGTCCGGCACGCTCGGCGGAACGGGGACGCTTGGCGGTGTGACCACGGTGAACGGAAAAATCTCGCCCGGCACGAGCATCGGCACGCTTACCTTCAACAACAACGTCACGCTCAACTCGGGCAGCACAACGTTCATCGAGATCAACAAGACGGCGAACACGCGCGATCTCGTGGATGACAACGCCACGCTGACTTACGGCGGCACTTTGCAGGTCACGAATCTCTCCGGCTCGCTTGCGCTCAATGACAGCTTCAAAATCTTTGACGCCGCGACTTACGCCGGCGCGTTCAGCGGTTTCATTCTTCCGACGCTCGGCGGCAGTCTGGCGTGGAATACTTCCAGTCTCGTCACCAACGGCACCATCAGCGTCGTGAGTTCCGCCACGCTCCCACCGCCGCCCGCCGCGCCCACGAATCTCGTCGCGACTGCGGCGAGCTATTCGCAAATCAACCTGACTTGGTCGGATGCTTCCACGAACGAAGACAACTTCCTGATCGAACGCTCGACGAACAACGTGGACTTCACGCAGATCGGCTCGGTGGGCGCCGGTGTGACCGCGTATTCCAGCACAGGCTTGAACGCGAGCACGCTTTATTATTTTCGCGTCCGCGCCGGCAACACCGGCGGCAATTCTGCTTACTCGACCGTTGCCAGCGCCACCACGCTCGCCGCGCCGCCCGGGCTGGTTTGGCGCGGTGATGGTTCGGCGAATCTCTGGGACGTCGGCGTGAGCAGCAATTGGAACAACGGCGGCACGCTCGCGCCATTCAGCAACGGCACCACGGCGATCTTCGACGACTCCGGCTCGAATAACGTCGCGGTGAATCTCTCCGGCGCACTCGCGCCCAACTCCGTGACCGTGAACGCCTCCAAGAATTACGCCTTCGGCGGCAGCGGCCCGCTGGCCGGTGCGATGACGCTGACCAAAGCCGGCACTGGCTCGTTGACCCTGAGCACGACCAACAGTTTCACCGGCGGCCTTGTCATCAGCAATGGTTCGGTTCTCATCGGAAACATTGGCGCGAACAATTACGCCTTCGGCACCGGCGCGATCACGTTCTATGGCGGCACGCTGCAATTTAACGGCTACGGCGGCAACGTCGGCACCGGCTGGGATGGCTGCACCAACACGATCAACGTCCCCGCCGGCCAGACCGGCACGTTGCAACTCCCGCCGCGCTGGGGTTACAGCGCGCCCTTCACCAGCCCGCTCATCGGCGGCGGCACGCTCAATGTGACGGTGGATTACATCCGCGATTATTTCAGCGGCAACTGGTCCGCCTTCACCGGCCAGATCAATGTCAGCCCGCGCAGCGGCACCGGCGATTTTCGCGTGAACCATACCGCCGGCTACGCCAACGCCGCGTTTTACCTCGGCAGCGGCGTCAGCTTCTACGTCATCAACAACAACAACCTGACGCTTGATCTTGGCGAACTCGCCGGTGCGAACGCGGCGCAAATTATTCCCCAGCCCGCGAGTTCCGGCGGCACGCCGAATTCCTTCACGCTGCGTGTCGGCGGGCGAAACACCGACGCCACCTTTGCCGGTCGGATCACGGACAACACTGGCGTCGTGACCCTCACGAAACTCGGCGCGGGCACATGGACGCTCGCGGGCACGAACGCCTACGGCGGAGTGACGACGATCACCGGCGGCACGTTGCAGATCGGCGATGGCGGCACGACGGGCACGCTCGGCACCGGCAACGTCACCGACAACGCCACGCTCGACTTCAACCGCAGCGACGCGATTGACGACACGCTCTCGGGTGTCATCAGCGGCACGGGCACGGTGATTCAAGACGGCGATGGCCGGTTGACGTTCACGAAGAGCCACACCTACTCCGGCCCGACGCTGATCAACTCCGGCACGCTCGCGTTGACCGGCACAGGGTCGTTCGCAAATTCCTCCACAATCAACATCGCTTCCGGCGCGACCCTGGACGTGAGCGGGCGCACCGGCGGCTCGATGACGATGGCGAGCGGAAAAATTTTGAATGGCAATGGCGCGATCAACGGTAGTCTCATCTTCGCCAGCGGCGCGAAGCTCGCGCCGGGAAATTCCCTCGGCACGCTCACCTTCAGCAACAACGTCACGTTGAATTCCGGCAGCACCACCACGATGGAAGTCAGCCGCCCGCCGTTGGCGAACGACAAACTAAAAGTCCTCGGCACGCTGTCTTGTGGCGGCAGTTTGATCGTCACGAACACCAGCGGCAACCCGCTCGCGGCGGGGGACAGTTTCCAGTTGTTCGAAGCGGCGGTGATTTCCGGCGGCTTCAGCAGCCTGACCTTGCCGGCATTGACCGGAAATCTTTTGTGGAACACCAACAACCTGCTGGTGGATGGCACGCTCACCGTGGCCGCGCCCGCGCCGCCCGTGATCGAATCCATCACGCGGCTCGGCGACGGCAACGTGCGGCTGACCTTCTCCGGCAACGCCGGCTGGGGCTACCAGGTCCGCGCCAGTTCCGATGTGTCGCTCGCGCCGTTCTCAAGCTGGCCGTTGGTCATCAGCGGCACGTTCACCGGGGCGGTCGTGACGCTCGACGATCTGGCGGCGACGAACTACGCGCAGCGGTTCTACCTGATTCGCATTCCGTGAACCGCCCGTCTCCGCCTCACCAGAATTGGCCATGTCAGTCGCGGTTCTGGTTGGGTATCTTCTGCCCGATGCCCGTGCTGCACTACTCTCCCGGCTCAAAGCTGTTGCGTTGCGTCTTTGCCATGCTGCTGGCTGGACTTTTAATTTCCGATGCGCGCGCCAACATCCCCGGCGGCGGCACCAACGGCCCGAACGTCACACTCACGGATAACCTCGACGGCACGGTGACGATGGCCAACGGCATCGTCTCCATCCACATCAGTAAATCCAGCGCCGTCATTGACCAGATCTATTACACCTACAACAACAGCGGCTCGCCGACGACGCAACAGGTTCTCAGCGGTGGCAACAACGGCGGACAACTTTACTGGGAGTTCGGAGGGTTCAGCGCCGGATCGGCGACCTATTCGGTCGTGGCCAATAACGGCGACTACGCCGAAGTGGATTTGTTGTTCACCTCTGCCAGCAGCGGTCAGGTGGACATTCATTTCTCCATGCTGCGCGGCTCGACCGGGTTTTATGTCACGCCGATTTGGATTCATCGCAACACAGACGGCGCCATGAGCATGGGCGAATGTCGCGACAACATTTATGCCGGCTCCATCTTCAACTGGATGAGCACCGACGCGACGCGCAATCGGTTGATGGCCGTCAATCCGGGCTATTCCGCCGTGGGGGTTCAAACCGCGCCGGTGGAGTGCTCGATGTGGACGAACGGCATCTACGCCGGCCAATACGAGGACAAATACAAATACACCGCCGACTTCGGATCGTTGCGCGTGTGGGGCTGGAGCAGCGTCGGCACAGGCGGAAAGAACATCGGGTTGTGGGACGTGGCCGGCAGCGTGGAATATTATCCCGGCGGACCGATGAAGCGCGAGTTGTTCACGCACATCGGCACGACCATCTTGAACGTGACGCACGGCGCTCACTTTGGCGGTGGCACGGATTCGTCGTATGGTGCGGGGGAGGTATGGAGCCATGTTTACGGCCCGCATTTCATTTACTGCAACGCCATCACCAACACCATCACCGCCACGAACGCCGCCGCGCAGGCGCTGTATGCCGACGCGCTCGCGCAGGCCAGTGCCGAGGAGACGGGCTGGCCGTATTATTGGTTCACGAATTCCTTCTACACCCCCGCGTCCGGTCGCGGCACGGTCAAGGGCCAGATTGTCATCAACGACATTTACAATCCCAACGCGAGCGCGTCGAATCTGTGGGTTGGCGTGGAGCAACAACCAGCGCAGCCAACCAGCACTTACGATTTTCAGAAGTGGTCCAAACCGTATCAATTCTGGGTAAAGACGGACGCCAACGGCAACTTCACCATCCCCGATGTGATTGCTGGCGCGAACTACACGCTCTATGCGTTCGGTCCGGGAGCGGCGGGCACGTTCCAATCGCAGGCTCAGACGGGCGGTAACGCGCCCAACGAACTGAACTTTCCCTCGCCGCAATTCAGCGTGACCGTCACCTCCGGCGCGACGAACAATCTCGGCCCCGTGCCGTGGACGCCCACACGCGTCGGCCCGACCGTTTTTGAAATCGGCTATCCCGATCGCACGAGCGCGAAATTCCGCCACGGCGACGACTGGTGGGTGGGCGACATCGGCCCCGGGCCGACGAATCCCATGCCAGTCTGGTCGAAGTTTTTGGAGTACCCGTTCGATTTTCCGGGCGGACCTGATTACACCGTTGAGGCCAGCCGCTGGACGACGGATTGGAATTATTGCCAGCCACCCGTCGTGGACGCGACCGGGGCTTATGTCAGTTCGACCTCCACCATCAAGTTCAATCTGCCGTCCGCGCCAACTAACAGTGGTTCGCTCTATCTGGCGCTCTCGTCGGATTATCTGACGGCGATCATCATCCGGGTAAATGGCAACCTGATCACCAGCAGCACCGGCTATCTGCCGTCTTACTCGGGGTCGTCCGACGGAAGCAACGCAACGATCCGGGAAGGCAATCACGGCGTATTCTCGGACAACCGGATCGCCGTCCCGGGCAATTATCTGAATCAGGGGCTGAACACCATAACCATCAGCATCCGGCTGGCGGGCGGCGCTTCATTATCGCACAACGCCATGTATGATTATGTCCGGCTGGAATTGCCCGGCTACGTTCCACCCGCGCCCGCCAGCGTGAGCGCGTACGCGGGCAACGGACGCGTGCTCCTCTCGTGGCCCGCTCAACCGGGCGCGACGAGTTACAACATCCTGCGCTCGACCACGAACGGCAGCGGCTATGTTTCGATAACGAACGGAGCACCCGGATCGGTTTGCGGCAGCGGATTTAACAACGCGACCTACGTTGATACCACTGTGGCCAACGACACAACTTACTACTACGTCATCCAGTCGGTGAATCCCGTCGGCAGCAGCACCAACTCGCCGCAGAGCTCCGGCGTCACACCGTCCGTTGCGATTTCCTCAAGCGCCCCCGCCGCGCCCGCCAGCGTGACGATCGGTGGCGCGACTCATCATAGCGTCGTGGTGAATTGGGCTGCCTCGGTCGGTGCGAATTTCTACACCGTCTTCCGCTCGACGCTGTTCAACAACGGCGGCGGCGCATCAAATGTTCTCGGCACCGTCGTCTTGAACAACGCGAATACCGCGACGAGTTTCACCGACACCGCCGTCACGGACGGGAGCATTTACAGCTATTTCGTCACCGCCACGAGCGCTGGCGGCACGAGCGCAAATTCTCCCGCCGCCGCCGCCGTGCCGTTGCCCGCGCCGCCGGCCAGCGCACCGGGATCGCTCGCGGGGAATTTCATCGGGGCCAATGTGGTTCTGAACTGGTCGTCGGTTCCCGGGGCCGTGGGCTACATCATTCGCCGGGCCACCAACAGCGCGGGGCCGTTCACTTATGTTCAGAACATCACGCCGACGACTTTCACCGATTCCGGCTTGAACGTGGGGACGACCTATTATTATCAAGTGTCGGCGGTCAACGCCGGAGGGGTTTCGACCAACGCCACGGCGACCGTCGTTCCTCCGCCGCTCGCGCCCATCAGCCTCTCGGCTTTCCCCGGCAACGCCCAGGTGGTCTTGAGTTGGACCGCCGTCCCGGGAGTGACCGGTTACTATCTTTACGGCGGAACCAACAGCGGCGATGAGACCAACGTCGTGCTCGCCAATTATTCCGGCACGAGTTACACGAACACCGGCCTGCTCAACGGCACCACTTATTATTACGTCGTCGCTTCGACCAACAGCACCGGCGAAAGTCCCAATTCGCCGGAAGCGAGCGCCACGCCGAACCTCAACATCGTCATCACCCCGCGCGCGCTGATCTGGAACGGCGACGGGGCGGCGAACATCTGGGATGCGAGCGGCAACTCCAACTGGCAGACCAACCACGTGGACACCATTTTCAACAACGGCGACACCGTGACGTTCGACAACTCCGGCTCGAACAACGTGCCGGTGTTCGTCGCCGGCACGCCCCAGCCCGCCCTGGTCACGTTTAACGCCACGAAGAATTACACCCTCGGCGGTGTGGGCGCGATCGTCGGCACCAACAAGCTGATCAAGACCGGCTCGGGCACGTTGACGATCACCAACGCCAATCTTTATTCCGGCGGCACCATCATCAGCAACAGCACGATTCTGCCCGGCAACATTCCCGCGAATAGCGCGGCGTGGGGCACTGGTCCGATCACTTTGTCCGGCGGCACGGTGCAGTTCAATGGCTACGGCAGTCGTGACAGTGGCAGCGGCTGGGGCGGTTGCACCAACACCATTAACGTCCCGGCGGGTCAGACCGGAACCCTGCTGCTCCCGGCGCGCTTTGGTTACGCTTCGCCCTTCAACAGCCCGCTGACCGGCGGCGGCACGTTGAATGTCACCGTGGAATATGTTCGCGATTATTTCAGCGGTGACTGGTCCGCGTTCACCGGGCGCATCAATGTCAGTGCGCCGGCCAGCGGCGCTTATTACAACTCGGGCGATTTTCGGATCAACCACACTGCGGGTTATGCGAACGCGACCATTTATCTCAACAACGCTGTGAATTGTTACGTCATCAACCACAACAATCTCACGGTTGACATCGGTGAACTCGGCGG
>SCTL01000035.1 GCA_004297495.1 Verrucomicrobiota bacterium | reverse complement strand
GCGATGAGGAAACCAAAACAAAAGCTGAAAGTTGAAATGCTGAAATGCGGAAAGCAGATCACTGATTTCTGTCTCCCGATTCCAGAATCCCATTTCAGCATTTCAGCATTTCAGTTTTCAGTATTTGCTTTTGGAATTGTCTTTTGGCTGGAGTTGCAACTGAATCCGGGGCGTGCGCCGGAATTTGCTCATCTGCCTCGCGTTGATTGCCTTGACTGCAATGGTCTATTGGCCGGCGCGCGAACATGAGTTCGTGCTCTTCGATGATCCGCAGTTCGTGACCGACAACGCGGAGGTGAACGCGGGCCTGACGTGGCACGGCGTAAAGTGGGCGTTCACCCAGCCGTTGCTGGCAAACTGGCATCCGGTGACGACGCTCTCGCATCAAGTGGATTGCCAATTGTTCGGAGTGAACGCGGGGGCGCATCATTTAGTGAGCGTAGCTTTGCACGCAGTGAACGGGGCGTTGCTATTCCTGTTGCTGGCGCAAATGACGGGCGCAACCTGGCGCAGCGCGGCGGCAGCGGCGTTGTTCGCGCTGCATCCGTTGCGCGTGGAATCCGTGGTGTGGATCGCGGAACGGAAAGACTTGTTGAGCGGAATGTTCATGATGCTCACGTTGTGGGCGTATGCGCGGCATGTGGAGCGGGGAGCAGGGAGCAGGGAGCAGGGAGCGGGAAGCGGTGCAAAGAAGGAATTCGACACCTCACCCTACCCTCTCCCCGATCGAGGCGGAGAGGGAAAGCATGGCGCGGCTTTGGTCACGTCATCCGTCACCCGCCACTCGCCACGCCATTACTGGCTGGCGCTCGTATTCTTTGCGCTGGCGTTGATGAGCAAGCCGATGGTGGTCACGCTGCCTTGTTTGTTGCTTCTGTTGGATGTTTGGCCGCTGCGGCGGATTTGGAAGATGGAAGATGGAGGATGGAAGATGGCGGGCGGGGAGCAGAGGTCAGAGACCAAAGATCAAAGGTCAGAGACGCGGCTTTCAACTTTCAACTTTCAACTTTCAACTTTTGTCCCGCTAGTGCGGGAAAAGCTTCCGTTCTTCGGGCTGACGGCGGTGTTTTGCGTGATCACAGTTTATTTGCAACGGAGCGCCGGGGCGGTGGCGCACGTTGGCGGATTGAGTTTCGCTGATCGCGCGGCTAATGCCGTGGTCAGTTACGCGCTCTATCTCCAGAAGCTTTTCTGGCCGACGAAGCTCGCGGTGATTTATCCGCATCCGGCGGCGCATGGCATGTCGTTCTTCGAGCAATGGCCGGTCTGGCAGGTCGTCGGCATCGCGCTGGGGCTGGTCGGGATTTCGGTTTGGTGTCTTCGGGAGTTGCGGCGTCGGCCTTATCTCGCGGTGGGCTGGTTTTGGTATTTGGGGAGCATGGTGCCAGTGATCGGCCTCGTGCAAGTGGGCGAGCAAGCCATGGCGGATCGCTATACTTACATTCCACTGATCGGGCCGGTGATCAGTCTGGTGTGGTGGGTAGCGGACGCGGTGTCGCAACCGAAGCTTCGACGAGTTCTGTTGCCGGCGTTGGCAGGAATCGTCGTCATCACATGCGCGGTGCTGACGCGGCGGCAACTGGCGGTCTGGCAAAACACCATCACGCTCTTCGACCACGCGGTGCGCGTGACGACAAAAAATGCGTCGGCGGAATTTGGTCTCGGCACGGGCTACGACGCAGCGGGCGACCACGCGCAAGCGATGTCGCATTATCGCGCCGCGCTTGAGATTGATCCCGCGGAAGCGCGCGCGCGGAGGAATCTGGCGTTGTTGCTCAAGCAACAAAATCTGTGGCCCGAAGCCGCCGCGCAGTTTCGGACCATCCTCGACACGCAACCGGATGACCTCCCTGCCCTGCTGAATCTGGCGGACGCGTTGACGCATTTCGGGCGGGATGCCGAGGCGGCCATGCACCTCGAACACGCGCTCGCGCTCGCGCCGGATTCGCTGGAGGCGCTCAACAATTTCGCGTGGCTGCTGGCGACGAGTCCCGACGACAGCGTGCGCAACGGCGCGCGCGCGGTGGAACTGGCGGAGCGGGCGTGCGCGATTTCCGGGTTCAAACGAGTCGTGTTCATCGGCACGCTGGCGGCGGCGCAGGCGGAGGCGGGAAGATTTGCCGAGGCGATTGCGACGGCGGAACGAGCTGTGGCGCTGGCGGAGCAAAATCACGAGATGGAACTGGCCAAGTCGAACCAGCGATTGCTGGAGCTTTATAGAGCGGGGCGGGCGTATCGGGAAAAAGCTGAAAACTGAAAGCCCGTCACCGTAGCGGCGTCTCGGCAGAGCGCCGCATTTTTCTTTTTGCAATGGCGGCGCTCTGCCGAGACGCCGCTACGACGCCAAAATA
Source organism: Verrucomicrobiota bacterium (assembly GCA_004297495.1). Taxonomy (GTDB): domain Bacteria; phylum Verrucomicrobiota; class Verrucomicrobiia; order Limisphaerales; family JADLHS01; genus SCTL01. Next base: position 1,733 of record SCTL01000035.1, on the reverse strand, counting down.
AAAAAAGGGCGTCCTGGCGGACGCCCGTGAAATGTTTTGTACGCCTTCGTTCAGGCCGCGCTTTCGCCGACTTGGAAGCGGACGAAGCGGCGGATCGTGATGTCATCACCAAGCTGTTTGCCGACTTGCGCGACGTGTTCCTTCACGCTGACTTCCGAGTTGCGCTTCACGAAACCCTGATCCACGAGGCAGTAGGTCTGGTAGAATTTTTCCAGCACGCCTTGCAGAATTTTCTCCATCGCCTGCGGCGGCTTGCCTTTGAGACGGTCGGACGACGCAGCGATCTCGCGTTCCTTCGCGATGACGTCGGCGGAAACTTCCTCGCGCGAGACCGAGTGCGGGTGGCCGGCGGCAATCTGTAGCGTGATGTCTTTGACGAGTTGTTTGAACTCATCCTTGCCCGTCGTCTCGGCCTTGCCCGCGCCGACTTCGACGAGCACGCCGACTTTCGCGCCGGTGTGAATGTAAGCGGCGACGAGGCCGTTGCCGTTCACTTCCATGCGCGTGCTGCGCGCGATCTTGATGTTCTCGCCGATCTTCGCGACGGCGGCTTCGCGGTCGGGTTCGAGATTGACGTTCGGGTCGGCGGCAATTTTCTTCGCCAAGTCGTCGCAGAACGCGCGGAAGCTGTCATTGCGCGCGACGAAGTCAGTTTCGCAATTCACTTCCACGAGCACGCCGGCTTTGCCGCCGGCAGCGATGAATTGTGCGATGAGTCCCTCGCGCGCATCACGCGAGGCTTTCTTGGCGGCGCTGGCGGCGCCTTTCTTGCGGAGAATATCCACGGCGGCGTCCATGTCGCCATTCGCTTCGGTGAGCGCTTTTTTACAATCCATCATGCCCGCGTTGGTCATCTCGCGGAGCTTCGCCACGTTGGCGGCAGTGATTTCAGCCATTGTTAGTTCAGAGTTGAAAGTTGAGGGTTGAGAGTCGGAAACGGGAGTTGCCCGTCTCCGAAACTGAAACTATTTCCCGGCGGGAACTTCAGCCACAGTCGCGGTTTCCACCGCCACCACGGGCGCTTCTGCCGTTTCATCAGTCTTGCGACGGGAACGCTTGCTCTCGAACTCGGCCTGCGCGCGGACGATGATCTGGCTGATGGTCGCGAGCAACATGCGGACGGAACGGATCGCGTCGTCGTTGCCGGCGATGGGATAAGTCACCAGATCGGGATCGGCGTTCGTGTCCACGATGGCGACGACGGGGATGCCGAGCTTGCGGGCTTCGGCCACGGCGTTGCGCTCGCGTTTCACGTCCACGACGAACATCGCGCCGGGCATCTGGTCCATGCCCCGGATGCCATCAAAGTATTTGTGCAGGCGCGCGGCTTCGCGACGGATCATGGATTGCTCCTGCTTCACGTAGGCGTTGATCGAGCCGTCGGCTTCCATCTTTTCGATCTCCTTCATGCGCGCGATGGATTTCTTGATGGTCGCGTAATTGGTGAGCGTGCCGCCGAGCCAGCGTTCGATGACGTAGAACTGGCCGCAATCGCGCGCGGTGTCGCGGATGGCCTGCTGGGCCTGCTTCTTGGTCCCGACGAAAACGACTTTGCGACCCTTGCTCACGGTCTGCGCGAGAAAATCGGTGGCCGCTTCGAGTTGCGCGAGCGTCTTGCTCAGGTCAATGATGTGAATGCCGTTGCGCGCATCGAAGATGAACGGCTTCATCTTGGGATTCCAACGACGGGTTTGATGTCCGAAATGGACGCCGGCTTCCAACAATTCTTTAAC
>SCTL01000034.1 GCA_004297495.1 Verrucomicrobiota bacterium | reverse complement strand
CCGGCGTGAGTCATCTGTCCAAAGCCCGCGAAGTGTTCGACATCGAACTGGCCGCGCTCAAATCCGTGCGACGGTTGCTCGACAAATCTTTTGAACGCGCCGTCGCGGTGATCGTGGAAGCGCTCGGGCGACGCGGCAAAATCGTCATCGTCGGCATCGGCAAATCCGGCAATGTCGGCTCGAAGATCGCCGCCACACTCACCAGCACCGGCTCGACGAGCGTCGTGCTCAACAGCGTGGACGCGCTGCACGGCGATGTGGGCATCGTGAACGACGGTGATGTGATTCTGGCGCTGAGTTATTCCGGCGAGTCGGAGGAATTGCTGAACCTGCTGCCGGCGCTCAAAAGATTTTCCGTCAAAATCATTTCGTTCACGGGAAATTTGAAGTCTTCGCTCGCCCGCCACAGCGATGTTTCGCTTAGCGTCAAAGTTCCGAAGGAAGCGTGCCCGTTCAATCTCGCGCCCACGGCCAGCACCACGGCGATGCTGGTGATGGGCGACGCGCTGGCGATGGCCGTGCTGGAAGCACGCGGGTTCACGCAGAAGGATTTTGCCAAGTATCATCCGAGTGGCGCGATCGGGCGCGCGATGCTGTTGCGCGTGGGCGACATCATGCGCACCGGTGAGCGCAACGCCGTGGCCAGCGAAAAACTTTCCGTGAAGGAAGCGTTGCTCGTAATGACGAAGGCAAAGTCCGGCAGTCTCGCGGTTGTGAACGGGCGCGGCAAACTCACCGGCGTTTTCACGGACGGGGATTTCCGGCGGCACATGTCGGCGGATGAAAATCTCCTTTCGCGTCCGGTCAATTCTGTGATGACGCCCAAACCGATTTCCATTCGCGACTCCGCGCTGGCGGTCGAGGCGTTGAAGATTTTTAACGAGCGGAACATTGACGACTTGATCGTGGTGAACGCGAAGAACGAGCCGGTGGGCCTCGTGGACTCGCAGGATTTGCCCAAGCTGAAAATCATGTGAGCTTGTAGCGGCTTTCGGCAGAAAGCCGGTTATTGTTTTGGACAAAAAGTGCGGCGCTCTGCCGAGACGCCGCTACGTCACAAATGTCGAGTATGAAAATTTCATTTGCCGTTTTGACTCTCGGTGTTGCTTGCTTCGTCCCCATGAAAACCAAAGCTCAATCCACCAACGCCCCACTGCCGGCAACGAACTTCAAATGGAAAGTCACGCGCAGCGGCGCGTTGCCGTATCTTTTTTATCTGCCGAAGGATTACAACGCGAAGAGCCGCGAGAAGTGGCCGTTGATGCTGTTCCTGCACGGCGCGGGCGAGCGGGGTGCGGACGTGCAGCGCGCGGCGATTCATGGGCCGATGAAACTGGTGCGGCAGGGAACGAACTTCCCGTTCATCATCGTCGCGCCGCTGTGTCCGGCGGGTCAGATTTGGGACAACGATGCATTGCTTCAATTGCTCGATCACGCGACGAAGAAGTTCGCCGTGGACACGAACCGGGTTTATCTCACGGGCCTTAGCATGGGCGGTTACGGCGTTTGGAGTCTGGGGCTGAGTAATCCGGAACGCTTCGCGGCCATCGCGCCCATCTGCGGCGGCGGCGAGTTCATCACGCCGTATTTGGCGGAAGGCGACCAGGCCAAGGCGCTCAAAACGCTCGGCGTGTGGGCATTTCACGGCGCGAAGGACGCGTCAGTACCGCTCGAAGAATCGCAACGCATGGTCGGCTTGCTCAAAAAAGTGGAAGTCGAGGAAGTGAAACTCACGATCTACCCGGAAGCGCAGCACGATTCCTGGAGCGAGACTTACCAGAACCCCGAGCTTTACGAGTGGTTGCTCAAGCACAGGCGCACATCGAAGCGCGCCGGGAAGTGAACATCGCGACCCGCCAGCCATGGGATTTGTTTGTTGAGGTGTGCTTGCTTGACCTGTTTCCCGGAAAGATTTGCTTTCCAACCAGCGCGTTCTCTGCGTTTCTATCCGGCCTGAATTTATGCTGAGAGCTGGAATCGTCGGTCTGCCCAATGTGGGCAAGTCCACTTTGTTCAACGCCGTCACCCGCACGCGCAAGGCGGAGGCGGCCAACTATCCCTTTTGCACGATTGACCCAAACGTCGGCATCGTCACCGTGCCGGATGCGCGGCTCGAACCGCTTTCCAAAGTCGCCAAGACGCAGGTCATCATTCCGGCGGCGATCGAGTTCGTGGACATCGCCGGCCTCGTGAAAGGTGCGAGCCAGGGCGAGGGACTCGGGAACAAATTTCTCACGCACATCCGCGAGGTGGACGCCAACGTGCAAGTCGTGCGCTGTTTCGAGGACGCGGACATCCATCACGTCGCGGGCAGCGTTGACCCGGTGCGCGACATTGAAGTCATCAACACCGAACTCGTGCTCGCGGATCTGGAAACGGTGAAGAAGCGTTTGGACAAAGTCGCCAAGGACGCCAAGCGCGGCGACAAGGTCGCGGTGGCTGAGGAAGCGGTGTTGAAGAAACTTGAGCCGTCGCTCAATGCCGGGAAGCTTGCGTTGGCCGTCCAACTCACACCCGAGGAAAAGGCCATCAGCAGAGGGTTTTTCCTGCTCACCGACAAGCCGACGATCTTCGCGTGCAACGTGAAGGAATCCGAACTCGCGCAAGGCGACCAGAATCCTTACGTGCAAAAGGTGAACGAGTATGTGAAGACGCATCTCGCCTGCGAAGCCGTCGTCATCAGCGCGCAGATCGAGAGCGACTTGATTGATTTGTCCGCCGACGAGGCCAAGGCGTTTCTGAAAGAACTCGGCGTGGACGAGAGCGGCGTGGGCAAACTGATTCGCGCCACGTATCACTTGCTGGGCTTGCGGACGTATTTCACGGCGGGCGAAAAGGAAGTCCGCGCATGGACGATTCACAACGGCGACACCGCGCCCAAGGCGGCGGGCGTGATTCATTCCGACTTCGAGCGCGGCTTCATCAAGGCCGAGACGGTGGCTTACGACGATTTGATGAAGTGTGGCTCAGTCGCGGCGGCGCGCGAAAAGGGTCTCTACCGGATGGAAGGCAAGGAATACGTCGTGAAGGACGGCGACGTGTTGTTGTTCAAGTTCAACGTCTGAGCCGTTCAATCTCCCGAACGCAATCCGCCGAGGAATGATTTCGTCGGGAATTTGCTGCCGGGACATTCGGTGCGGACGATGTTGATCTGCTGATGCGTCTTCACGCGACTGGCGGGAACGTTGCAACGCTTCATCAGAGCGCGGACGAGTGCGTTCAGACTTTGCATCTGCTTCTCGGTCGGCTTGTGATCGTCGAAATTTCCCACCAGACAAATGCCGAGCGCGATTTTATTTTGTTCCTCGCTGCGCAAGTGTCCGCCGTCGAGTTGTTCGCGCCAGCGTTCGCTGGACTGGATTTCGCCATCGCGCATTCCGTGGCCGTTGCCGATGACGAAATGGTAGGCCAGTCCGTTCTCCATGTGCCGTTGCTCGCGATGATAGCGGTCCATGCCCGCGACCGTGCCCTCATCCACGCCGCTGTGATGAATAACAATGTAACGCCAGCGGCCCGGCGAAACCGGCGCGTGAGCGATGGTGTCGCGAATGGAACTGGGCAGGCTGCCCGTCGGAATGGAGGCTGTGGTCGGCTCGGCGCTCATACGGTTTGGAATCACGAGGCGCTGGCCCGCGTAAACATAGGCGTTCCGCGCGAGACCGTTTCGTTCGGCAATGTCGCGGGGCGAAACCGCAAACTCGCGACCGATGGAACTGAGCGAATCGCCGCGTTTCACCACGTAGGTCGTCTCGTTGGCGCGCGCGACGAGACTGAGCGTGCACAAGACGAAGAGCAGCGTCGCGGCGAGGCGGCGGTGGCGGGCCAGACAGTTTTTCCATTCATTCATCGGCTTCAGCAGTGGCGCGAGTAAACACTGTGACGCCAGCGCGCGCGAGATTTTTCAATGATTTTACCGCCGCCGAGCTTGACGCCGGGGCGAGTCCGACGGTAAATAATCAGACACACGTCTCAAAGGTCGTACCCAAATATCATCAAATTATAGAAAGCCGCCATGAAACTTCGCCCTTCGCTCCCGCTGCTGCTGGTCATGTCCCTCGCCACCGGCGATGTGTTCGCCGCCAAAACCACCGAAGGTTTCCTCGAAGGTCCGGCCACGGCGAAACTCGGGAGCGTGGCGGAGATCAAAGTGCCGGTCGGTTACATTTTCACGGACGGCAAGACGCTGCGCAAGTTGCTGGAGGCGGGCGGGAATCCGGTTTCGGGCAACGAACTCGGGTCGCTCGAACCGACGAACGGCGAGTGGTCGGTGATGTTTCGCTTTGAAGACGTCGGCTACGTGAAGGATGAGGACAAGGACAAGCTCGACGCGGACAAGTTGCTCCAGAACTACAAGGACGGCACGGAAGCCGGCAACAAAGTGCGTGAGAAAGCGGGCCGACCGCCGATCCACGTCGTCGGTTGGGAACAGCCGCCGAGATACAACGAGACGACGCACAATCTGGAATGGGCCATCCGCGGCGAATGTCAGGGGCGCGATATTTTGAATTACGATACGCGACTGCTGGGTCGGAAGGGCGTGATGAAAGTCATCCTGATCGTGGACCCGAAGGAGTTGCCGCAGACGCTGCCGACCTTCAAGACACTCATGGCGGGCTACAATTTTGACACCGGCCAGTCCTACGCCGAGTATCGCCCCGGCGACAAGGTGGCGAAGTATGGACTCGCGGCGCTGGTCGCCGGCGGCGCGGCGGTGGGCGCGGCGAAGCTGGGTTTGTTCGCGTGGCTCGGCGTA
>SCTL01000366.1 GCA_004297495.1 Verrucomicrobiota bacterium | reverse complement strand
TTCACCGGACAGGAAAACACTTCGCCGTCGGGAATGTTGACGAGGCCCTCGCACATCTTCGCGCCGATGCCTTTGATGCTGAAGGTGAGGTCCGTACCGGGTGATTTGAGCTGCACACGGTCGGCCTTCAACATGCGGCGATAAAGCGGTACCATCGCGCGCGCCATCTTGCGGTAATCCATCGTGCAGACGTCGAAGTAAAGATTCTCGAACGCCTCGGTGCTCATACCGGCGCTCTGCGCCATGCTGGGCGACGGCCAGCGCAACACGCACCAACGGGTCTTGTTCACGCGCCAGTTCTGCACGGGCCGCGTGACGCGCGTGAAGAGCGACATGCGATCACTCGGCACGTCGGAATTTTCGCTGATGTTGGCCGAACCGCGTACGGCGATATAGACGTGCATCTTCTTCATGCGCGCGAGTTCGAGGTCGCGGAGCAGGCCGGCGTGTTTTTCATCCGTACCGCGCAGGATTTCACGCGTGATGCGCGTGTGGCGCACGTCAATCAACGGCACGCCGCCCGCCGCGCGCACGGCGCGGATGAGTTCGACGGACATTTCGTCCGGCACATCCATCACGTCGAGGAGCACGTGCTCGCCTTTCCTGACGCGTGTGGAGTAAGTGACGAGGAGCTTGGCGAGTTTTGTGTAGCGCGGGTCGGTCATGTTGCGAAAAAACTAGCGGGCGAAGTGATTTTGTCGAGGTAGCAATTCGCATGAAATTCTCTCAAGAATTGCCTTGCCTAGGCCCAGCCAGCTTCGTTGAATTCAACATCAACGAGCGGAAAAGGCTGCCTCCAGCCTTTAGTGGAAAACCGATGTGAATCGTTCACTTAACTAGGAGAATTATATGGGACAAGCACTAAGTGTTGAAGTTCGCGACCGCGATGGTGAGCCCTTGTCAGGAGTCACCGTGGAGATTGTGATTGATGGCTTTTTCACTGGTGGTGGTCTGGAAGAAACTACAAACCGCGACGGGCATGCCGAGTTCGAGACGGCGGACGACTATGAACCTTATCGACAACTCCGAATTCACGTCGGTGGCCAGTCCTTCGGACCTTATCGAATCAGCGATGGAGCGTACACGGTGCAGTTGGAGTAGTGCCGAGGGGATTTTAACCAACCCACTTAACGGGCCATGCCAGCTTACGTGCATCAAGGGTCGTCACTGTCGGGTGAAATCATTTTGACCGTCGATGGTGACAGAGTGATCGAAGGAAGTTCGCTTTGGGGAACTCAAATTCTCACAATAGACGGTAGCAACGTCCGCAATGGAAGCGGTTGTTGGGGTGGAATCGTTGCACACGTAGATGGAAAATACGTTCGCAAAGGTGGCACCAGCTTTGGCGAAATCGTCGCAGTGGTTGATGGCGAATATGTGCGCGATGGAACTTCCTCGTGGGGAGAGATAATTGCGACGGTAGAAGACGGCGGCCGCATGGCGGCGGCAGCTGCGGCTGTTTATCTTTTGATGATCTAAAATCACACGGCCCGAAACTAGTTTGCACAACGGCTGAGAAACGGAGCACTTTATGGCATCAATCGAGAGCTATTTCTGCGACATCGGTTCGGACGACTATGGGAGTTGTTGCGTTAGCGCGCGAAACACACTGCTCAACATTGAGAATGAAGTTGTACACGACGAAGACAAGGAACGGCATCTCAGAATGGTTCAGGAGCTATGGGACGCCTTAGGAGTTCGGCTGAGAGAAGTCGGCGATGATTCACCGGAAGGACAACTTGTGAGATTCCTCATGGAGTACCTTTCGCTTATAAAGGCGTTTTTGAGAAACACCTACGGTGTGCGATTTGCCGGCATCCGGTTCGATCCGGAACGACTCCAGTGGCACGCTGAAGCCTTTGACAGAATGCGTGCTGCGCTTCCGGGAATACCGCCGGAGTACCGGGCCAGCGCGGAGGAACGAATCGCACTTGCGGCCAAGTGGTGCCGCGACCGCAAGGAGTATATTCATGATTGGCCGGATCCTTCCCTTGGCTCGGATCAGAGAACCGTTCCGCTAGCGACCGGAGCAGTCCGAAATGAACCGCTTGCTGATTGGTGCATGTGGCTAGGTGTCGCAGGACTGCTGTGTTGCCAGGGTTTTGTTTTATCAATTGCAGCAATAATTTTGGGCAACAAAGCCATCGCTAAAATCAATAAATCAAACGGAAAACTTCGAGGCAAAGAAAAGGCGATCATCGGGCTGGTGTTGGGCTTCTTGTCCATCTTGTTAGGCATAATCATTCTGATTCTTCGCAATTTTGATTCTCTAAAAAAATTGTTGCGTTAGTTGTCCATGAGCGCTGGCGGGGGAGACGGGCTGAATCTAATGCATGGACTCAAGTCTGCGCAACGCACTTTCGCGCCGCTTGATCTCGTCACTCAACAATTCCTCCGCCGACCAGCCGTGATGCTGGGCTTGCTGCGTGAGCAAGAAAAGTTTCTTCGCGATGACTGACTTGCTCGCAGCTTTCAGGTAGGGACGCGTTCCACCGCGTCCCACTTTTCCGTCTTCGATTTGGGACGCGGTGGAACGCGTCCCTACCGTTTCAATCAGGTGCGCCTTGCGCGCTTTCTTCACGAGCTTCTCCGCGCGGAGCAGCGCAGGCAGATGTTTCGGGATTCCATCCAGCGCGGACGGACGTTCGTGACGCGTGCCGTGTTTCTCGGCGCGCTTGATTTTTTCCCAGTTGGCCCAGACTTCGTCCACGTCCTTGACCTTGGTGTTGCCGAAGACGTGCGGATGACGACGCACAAGTTTGTCCACGAGATGCCGCGCGACTTTCTCAAAATCAAACGCGCCGCGCTCCTTCGCCATCTGGCAGTGGAAAACCACTTGCAGCAACAGGTCGCCGAGTTCCTCGGCCATCTCGTGATCGTCGCCGGCCTCGATGGCGTCCATCAACTCATAGACTTCCTCGATCGCGTGACGGCGCAGCGTCATGTGATCCTGCTCGCGATCCCACGGGCAGCCCGTGGGCGAACGCAGGCGGGCCATGACCTTCAGCAAATCTTCGATGGCAGAATTCTTCTTCATTTTGGAAACATTCAACATTCAACCTCGAACATTCAATGAACACAGAACGCGCGGGCAACTTCGATGTTGAGCGTTGAATGTTGAGCGTTGAATGTTGAGCGTTGAATGTTGAATGTTGAATGTTCGCATCAAAGAATCACCAAATCATCCCGATGCACGAGTTCCACCCGCGCGAGCGTGCGGCTGCGGATTTCCTCGGCGTTGAACTTCGCGATGCCGCGGGCAAACTCAGTTCCGTTCATGTCGCAAATACGAATCACATCGCCCGCAGCAAACTCACCCTCGCAACGCGCGACGCCGGGCGGCAACAAACTTTTTCCAGCCTCACGCAACGCTGTCCGCGCGCCGTCGTCCACGAACAGCGCGCCTTTGGGATGATGGAAGAAAGCAATCCAGCGTTTGCGGCCCTGCAACTTGCCAGCCTGCGCGACGAACAAAGTACCTTCGTCCTCGCCAGCCAACACCTGCGCGAGCACGTTTTTCTTTTTGCCGGACGCGATGACGAGCGGGATGCCCGAGCGCACGACAATCTTCGCGGCCTGAATCTTCGTCGCCATGCCGCCGACGGCTGTGGTGCTCGTCGTGCCACCGGCCATTTTTTCCACGCGTTCGTCAATCTGTTCGATGACCGAGATCGTGCGCGGGTCGGCTTTGCCGAAATTTTCCACCACGCCGTCCACCGTCGTGAGAATTACGAGCAAGTCCGCGGGCAACAGCGAAGCGACGAGCGCGGACAGCGTGTCGTTGTCGCCGACTTTGATCTCGGTGAACGACACAGCGTCGTTCTCGTTGATGATCGGGACGACGCCGCGACCGAGCAACGTGACGAGCGTGTTGCGCGCGTTGAGATGACGCTCGTGATGTTCGAGATCGTCGTGGGTGAGCAGCACCTGCGCGACGACGAGATTGTGTTTCGCGAAAAGTTTTTCGTACGTGGACATCAGCCGCGACTGACCGACGGCAGCGCAGGCCTGTTTCTCGGCGAGATTCGTGGGCCGCGCGTCGTAGCCCAACGCGCCCATGCCCGCGCCGACCGCGCCGCTGGTGACCACTACGACTTCCTTGCCCGCCGCGCGCAGCGCCGCGACTTGCGCGACGATCTGCTCAAGCTGCGCGGGATCGAGTTGCTTGCGGCTGTCCGTGAGGACACCCGTGCCAAGCTTCACGACGATGCGGGAGATGTCTTTGAGCAATTCCGAACGCACGGCAGCTTGGTAGCAAATGCGGGGAGAAGTGTCGAGTGACGTGTGCGTTGGAGCCAGGCGCGCGGCACTCCGGGCCGCAGCGGATCCGAACAGCCGAAAGCATCCGAACTTGGACAGGGTCAGAATGAAGACGAGTTGCGGCCCGGAGTGCCGCGCGCCGTTCAAAACTGCCGCTCGTAATCCTCGGGCCGCTTCGGCGTGCGACTGCGCGGAATCCAATAACTCTTCGCCGCGCGGTCCAGCTTGAGACTGAGAAAATCCTTCCCCGACAAACGCGCCACCAAGCCGACGGGCGTGATGACTAAGAAGAAAAGCAGTGTGAGTAAAACGTGCGACACCACAAACCCGAGCACAATCGCCAGCGTCATCCACGCAAGATAAATCCATTTCAGCAGGCGCGGCGCGACGACACCGAAGACGAGCAGGAAAATTCCCGGCCAAAGAAAATACGGCGCACGCACCTTGTGCCGGAACAGGAACAGCAACGCGAGCGCGGCCAGCACTCCGCCCACCGTCAGCCCGAACTTGCGGAGTTCGCGCGGGCCGGCTTTCAGTTCCCGGAGGTCATCGCGGAGGTTCATGCTTCAATGCGCCGGAGGTTAAGAGTCCCGAACGGCGCAGTCCAGCGCCGGATTCGCGACAGCCGACAATCCGTGTGCGAGCCGAAAGCGCCAGAGGACTGGCGCACTCCGGGACGCTACGCGCGATTGCGGACCGCCCGCGAACGCGAAGCGTCCTGGAGTGCGGCGGCCCTCCGCCGCTTCTAGCGGATGCCCGCGCCAAAACGAACACCACTGAATTTTTTCGTCGTGTCTTTCGCGCGGTTCACGGTTAAATCTTCGGCGACATGACGCTGGAAAAACTTTCGCCCTGCAAAGTCAACCTGCTGCTGAACATCCTCGGCAAACGCGCCGACGGTTTTCACGAACTCGAAACCGTCATGCACCCGGTTCACTACTGCGACCGGCTGACCTTCGCGCGCGCGGGCGCGGGTGTGCAACTCACGTGCAGCAATCCCGCCCTTCCGACCGACTCCACGAATCTCGTGCATCGCGCGGCGAGTGCCTTTCTCAACGCAGCGCAGATCAAAGACGGCGTGCGACTGCACCTGGATAAAAAAATTCCCATGGCGGCTGGACTGGGCGGCGGCAGCGGCAACGCGGCCACGGCGTTGCTCGGTTTAAATGAATTGTTTGCTCATCCACTCGCGCCGTCAAAGCTTGATGAACTTGCGGCCCAGCTTGGCTCGGACGTTCCTTTCTTTCTGCAGGACAAACCCGCACTCGCCACCGGGCGTGGAGAAAAAATCCAATCACTCGCGCCGTTCCCCGCGTTACAAGGACATCACTTCATCCTGATTCATCCCGGCTTCGGCATCGCCACGGCTTGGGCGTACCAGACACTCGCCAAGTTTCCCGCCGCGCTGAACGGCCAGCGTGGTCGCGCGGAAAAACTCGTGGCCAAGTTGCAAGGTGGCGATCTCGCGGCAGCGGCACCGGAGTTTTACAATTCGCTGGAAGCGCCCGCGCTGG
>SCTL01000365.1 GCA_004297495.1 Verrucomicrobiota bacterium | reverse complement strand
CGAACGGAGCGACCATCAGCCGGCGCATCGGACGGAACTGGCACATGCCGGTGATGAGATTGAATAGATTCGTTGCGTCCTCGCCGAGGTCGGGATGGCACGAGAGCAAGCCGGTGTCGGTGTAAGTCTTCGCGGTGCTGGGATTGTAGTTGCCCGTCGCAAAGTGAACGTAGCGCCGGATCGCATCTTCGTCGCGGCGCACCACGAGCAACGCCTTCGCGTGAATCTTGTAGCCGACCAGGCCATAGACCACATGCACGCCGGCTTCTTCGAGCTGACGTGCCCATTGAATGTTGTTCGCCTCGTCGAAGCGCGCGCGCAGTTCCACGACGGCGGTGACTTGCTTCCCGTTTTTCACCGCTTCCATCAGCGCGCCGGTGATGCGTGGATCGCCGCCGGTGCGATAAAGCGTCTGTTTGATGGCCAGCACGCGCGGGTCTTTGGCGGATTGCTGGAGAAAATTCACCACGCTCTCGAAGCTCTCGTAAGGATGATTCAGCAAAATGTCGCGTTGTCGGATGGCGAAGAAAATATCCGGTTGGTCACGCAACGCGCGGCAGATCGGCGCGATGAACGGTGGATGGCGCAATTCTGGCGACTGATTTTCCTCGGCGATGCTCATCAGCCGCGCGGGACTCAATGGGCCGTCTATCTCGTAAAGGTCCGCCTCGCCGAGGCGCAGCCGATTGAGCAGGTCGGCGCGAAGTTCCGCCGGGCAATCGCGCGCGACTTCCAGCCGCACGGCGTCGCCTTTGCGGCGGTTCTGCAATTCGTTTTCAACCGCAGAGAGCAGGTTCAGCACTTCCTCGTCGTCAATGTAAAGCTCGCTGTTGCGCGTGACGCGGAAAAGCCAGTGCCCGGTGATCGTAAGACCGGGAAAAAGTTCGCCGAGAAACTGGCCGATCAACTGGTCGAGAAACATGCAGTCCTGTCGGCCATCGGTGCGCGGCAAACGCACGAGGCGCGGCAGCACGCGCGGCACCTGCACCACGGCAAGCCGGCGGGCGGATTTGCCGTTGCCAGCAGTTTCAAGCTGCACGATGAGATTGAGCGTGCGATTGAGCAGTTGCGGAAACGGATGCGCGGGATCAATTGCCAACGGCGTGAGCACGGGCTGGACTTCCGAGCGGAAAAAATTTTCTGCCCAGCGTTGATCGGCTTCATCGAGTTCGTCGAATTTGAGAAAGCGGATGCCGTTGCGCGCGAGCTGCGGGAGCAATTGTTTCTGCCAGCAGGCGTATTGATCCGCGACCATGCGATGCACGCGCGCGGTGATGGCGCGGAACGTTTCCACCGGCGTCAGCCCGTCGGGCGCGCGCGCGGTCGAGCCGGCCTCGATCTGCTGCTTGATGCCGGCGACGCGCACCTCGAAGAACTCGTCGAGGTTGGAGCTGACGATGCAAAAAAACTTGAGCCGTTCGAGCAGCGGGTTTTCCTCGTTCAGCGCCTCGTCGAGCACGCGCTGGTTGAATTCCAGCCAGCTCAACTCGCGGTTGAGGAAGTGTTCGGGTTTGTAAAGCGTGGTCGGCACCGGATGAATAGATTAGCGTAATCAGTGTGTCCGGCGCAATGCGACGCGGGAAGTTACAATCCGGTGACGAACTGTTCACCGTCTTGAAAGTCCGCCTCGTCCTCGTTCTCGTTCTCGTCGTCGAAGAGCCATCAAATCGAGGACGAGGACGAGAACGAGAACGAGGAGGAAGACGTGAACAACTTGCGGACGATTAGTCGCAAGGCTGTCACCTTAGGCGCTTTTGCTCTGCGCGATCAACTGGTTCATCTGGCGGAGACGGTCCACGAGCACTTTCATGACGTGCGTGGCGAAGAATGGATTCTGTTGCACGAGTCGTTGAAAGCGGCGCTCGTCGAGCTTGGCGAGTTTGGCGGATTCGCGCGCCACGACCGTCGCTCCGCGCGGCGAATGATCCACCAACGCCATCTCACCGATGATTGCGCCGCGCTGGGAGTGCTCCACGGTTTTGTCGCCAACGACGACATCGAGCGAACCTTCGAGCAAAACGAACATGCCGTCTGCTGCGTCGCCGGCTTTGAACAGAAATTCGCCGGACGCGAGCGTCACCGGGTTGTCTTCGTGCGCGAATAAATCCGCCGGATTCATGCTCGCAGGATAGGTTACGAAGGTGCGCCCTCAAGTTACGATTCCGTGACGAAGCG
>SCTL01000364.1 GCA_004297495.1 Verrucomicrobiota bacterium | reverse complement strand
GCCAGACCGTGACGGTGGTTGACACCACACCGCCCACGATCAACTGCGTCGGCAACAAGACCGTGGAGTGCACGACGCCGTGGTCCTTCGACGCGCCGACCGCGAGCGACACTTGCGGTACGAACAGCATCGCGATCGTCAGCACCACGACGAACGCGACTTGCGGAAACACGTTCATCGCCACGCGTACCTGGCGTGCGACCGACGCTTGCGGCAACACCGCTCAATGCAGCCAGACCGTCACCGTGGTGGACACGACCGCGCCGGTCATCAACTGCGTCGGCAACAAAACGATTCAATGCGGCACGGCCTGGACGTTTGACGCGCCGACGGCGAGCGACACTTGCGGCACGAACGCAATTGCGGTGATCAGCACCACGACCAACGCCACTTGCGGCAACACGTTCTCTGCCACGCGCACCTGGCGCGCGACCGACGCCTGCGGCAACTCGGCTCAGTGCAGCCAGACCGTCACGGTGGTTGACACAACCGCGCCGGTCATCACCTGTCCGACAAACCTCACGATTGAATGTCCCGCGTCGCCGACGACGAACGTGACCGGCGTGGCCACGGCCACGGATGTTTGCGGTTCGGTGGCGATCACGTTCTCCGATTCCAACGCGACAACTTGCGGCAACGCCAAAGTCGTTTCCCGCACGTGGCGCGCGACGGATTTGTGCGGCAACTCGTCCACCTGTGTTCAGACCATCACCGTGCGCGACCTCACGCCGCCGGTGCTGACTGGGCCGACGAACCTCACGATTGAGTGTGGTGCCAGCATTGCTCCCAGCGCCACGGGCAATGCCACCGCCACGGACACTTGCAACGCCGTCACCGTGAGTTTCAGCGACAGCGTCAGCAACATTTGCGGCAGCGCGCGGATCATCACCCGCCGCTGGCTCGCGCTGGATTCCTGCAATAACAGCAACGTCGCGTTCCAGACCATCACCGTGCGCGACACGACCGCGCCGGTGCTGACGCTGCCGGCGAATCGCGTGCTCGATTGTCCCGGCAATACGACCACGAACAACACCGGCGTGGCCACGGCCACGGATGGTTGCGGCAGCGTGACGATCACCTCCAGCGATGTGACCACGAACGGTTGCGGCATGACGCGAACAGTTTTCCGCACGTGGACGGCGACAGATCAGTGCGGAAATGTCGCGAGCGGTTTGCAAACCATTCAAGTGCGCAACGTCGCGCCGACGATCACGTGCCGCGCGCTCACGTTCCAATGTCCCGGCGATGTGCCGCCGGCGTACACGAACCTGGCCGCCTTCCTCGCCGCCGGCAACGCCGCCGCGAGCAGTTGCGACGCCTCGCTGGATTTCGCACTGCGGAGCGACAGCGGATTGATTGGCCGTTGCCCCGGCACGGAGACGCGCGTCTATCGCGTCACCGACGACTGCGGCGCGTTCACCGAATGCACGCAGACGATCACGGTGGACGACACGATTGCACCCGTGCTGACCTGCCCGCCGGCACTGACGGTGGAATGTGGAGCTTCACTCGCTCCCGCTTCCATCGGGAGCGCAACGGCGACCGACAATTGTTCCGCCGTCGTCATCACCAACAGCGACGCCGTGGTGGATGGTCAATACAACCTCGGCTTTTACGTCGCAGATCCTGACTCGGGCACTGGGCCGTACTCGCCGACATATCTGAAGTTCGGCCCCGGCAGCCTGCCTTGTCCGGATGCCGCGCGCCTGACCGGACGCGCGCTGGATCCGCTCCGCAATGCCGTCGCGTTCTCGGCCTCCGGCCAGTTGGACGCGTTGACTTCCGTCGGCAACGTCCCGATGGCGTTTGGACAAGTCGTGCCTTTCGAGATGGTGATCGAGGCCAGTGGTGGGCCGGGCGCGGAACGCGGGACGATTGAATTCACTGCCGACTGGAACACTTACACCACTTCCAACGACCGGTTCGGTTACGACACGAATTACATGGTGTATTGCGCGTTCGTGGATGCCGCCGATCCAGGTTTGCTGGATCCGAACAATAACGCGCGAGTT
>SCTL01000363.1 GCA_004297495.1 Verrucomicrobiota bacterium | reverse complement strand
GTGGCGGAGAACAACAGATCAACGCGCCCGCCGCGTTGCCGACCAACTCGTGGGTTCACCTCGCCGTCACGCTGGACGGCTTGCGCGGCGTGCTTTACCAAAACGGATTGCCTCTCGCAATGAACGGCAGCCTCACGATCCGCCCGTGGCAATTGCTCGCACGCAGCAATTACATTGGCGAAAGTCAGTTCACAAACGATCCCGCGTTCAGCGGGCGATTGGATTCGTTCCGCATCTTTGGCCGCGCGCTTGGTCCGGCGGAAATCCGTGACCTCGCCTGGGCGCATCCGGCGCTGGCGCATCGTTATAGTTTCACCAGCAATGCGAACGATTCCATCGGCATGTCGCACGGGACGCTCAAGGGGAACGCCATCATCACGAACAAGGCGCTCAAACTCAGCGGCACGAGCGGCGGCTACGTGGATTTGCCGGGAGGACTCGTGAGTGGTTCATCGGCCATCACGATGGAATTCTGGGCCAGCTTCGGGGCGAACGGCAACTGGGCGCGCGTTTATGACTTTGGCAACATCTCCGGCGCGAACGGACAGAACTACACTTTCTTCAGTCCGCATAATTCGTCGGGCGGATTGCGCCTCGGTATTTCGACGGGCGGCGGCACGGTGAATTTTGATCCCGCCGGCACGTTCGACAACAAAACCCTGCATGTCGTTTGCATTATTGATCCGACCAGCAACTACGAAGCGATCTACACGAACGGAGTTTTGCGCGCGTCGCAAACCGTCGCGCTCCCCGCGTTGACTGGCATGAACAGTTCGTGGTCGTTCATTGGCCGCTCGCTGTTCAGTTCGGACGCGTGGCTCAATGCGACGATTGACGAGTTCCGCATTTACGACGGCCGCCTCATGCCGGAGGAAATCGCCGTGGACTATAAATGCGGGCCGGAGGTTCTCGCGCTGCCGGTGACTCTGGGGCAATCCAACGCGACGCTGGCTTGGCCTGCGTGGGCGGCAGGGTTCAATCTGGAATCCGCGACCGTGCTCGGAACGAATGCTGTCTGGACACCCGTCGCAATTTTGCCTGCCCTGACGAACGACCTCTGGCGCGTCAATATTCCCCAAACGGGTAGTTTCAATTTCTTTCGCTTGCGCCGATAATCCGTTTCTACAAAATCAAATGCACATGACTAAACGCAACGTCGCGGTTCTTCTCGCCTGTCTCACGCTGAACTTTGCCGCCATCGCCGCCACCATCGAAGTGCAGGTGGACAAGCCCGGCCACAAAATCACCCCGACGCTCTGGGGGATTTTCTTTGAGGACATCAATCTCTCCGCCGACGGCGGGATTTATCCCGAGTTGGTGCAGAACCGTTCCTTCGAGGACGCCGACACGCCGGTGAGTTGGAAGTTCACCAGCGCCGACGGCAAAAGCACGGCCACGATTTCAACGCCCGATTATTCCGCCCGACCGCCGAGTCCAGCCTTGAATCCACTGAACCGCCGCAGCCTGCGCGTAAAGCTCGGGGGCGCGGCCACGTTGGAGAACGAAGGCTATTGGGGCATGAATCTGGTCAAGGGCGGGAGCTACACGCTCAAGTTCGCCGCGCGCGCGGACGGTTATCGCGGTGGAGTAAACGCCAAACTGCTCGGCGCGTCGGGCCAGGAGCTCGCGTCCGGTGAAGTGAAAGAGATCAGCGGCGGATGGAAATACTATTCGCTTGATCTCGTCGCCGCCGATTCCGATCCGAAGGCGAAGCTGCAACTCTCCTTCTCCGGCAGCGGCACGTTGTTCCTCGACATGGTTTCGTTGCTGCCAAAAAAATCCTGGAAGAACCACGGCCTGCGTTCTGATCTCGCGGAATCCATTGACGCGTTGAAACCGGCCTTCATGCGCTTTCCCGGCGGCTGTTGGGTCGAGGGCGACACGATGGACAAGATGTATCAATGGAAAAAAACCATCGGCGACGTGGACGTGCGCACGCCGCTTTGGAACATCTGGAAATACAACGCCACGCACGGACTCGGTTTTCACGAGTATCTGCAACTCTGCGAAGACCTCGGCGCGGAGCCGCTTTTCGACATCAACTGCGGCATGTCGCACAAGGAAACGGTTCCGCTGTCACAGATGGGCCAGTGGGTGCAGGACGCGCTCGACGCCATCGAATACGCGAACGGCCCGGTCACTTCCTACTGGGGCGGCTTGCGCGCGAAGGCCGGCCACCCCGCGCCGTTCGGGTTGAAGTATATGGAAATTGGCAATGAAAATGGCGGCGAAGCTTACCGCGACCGCTGGCCGCTCTTCGTGAAGACCATCAAGGACAAGTATCCCCAGATGCAACTCATCGCAAACCATTGGCAGGGCGGCTATCCAAAAAATCCCGCGCCCGACATCGTGGACGAGCATTTCTACAATTCGCCCGACTGGTTCATGCAACACGCGACACACTTTGACAACTACGACCGCAACGGCCCGAAGATTTTTGTCGGCGAATACGCCGTCACCCGCAACACCGGCAAAGGCAACCTGCGCGGTGCGATTGGCGAGGCCGCGTTCATGACCGGGTTGGAACGCAACTCCGACGTCGTCGTCATGGCCAGTTACGCGCCGCTGTTCGTGAACCTGAACCATCGCGCGTGGAATCCCGACCTCATCAACTTCGACAGCTCGAACTGGTATGGCTTGCCGAGTTACTACGTGCAAAAACTGTTTAGCGAACATCGCGGCGACGTGGTGCTGCCCGCCAAAGTGGAGACGGCCATCGTCGAGGAAAAGCCGCCCAGCGGTTGCATCGGCGTGGGCACGTGGAATACCGCCGCGGAATTCAAGGACCTCAAAGTCACCGCGCCCGACGGAAAAGTTTTGTTCGAGTCCGATTTCAGCAAGAACGCCGACGGCTGGAAGTTTCTCGGCGACGGCAACGCCTGGAAAGTGCAGGACGGCGCGTTGCGCCAGTCAGCCGAGCGTGAATCCATTCGCGCGATTGCCGGCGACAAGTCGTGGACGAACTACACGCTCACCCTCAAGGCGCGCAAAATCTCCGGCGCGGAGGGTTTCCTGATTCTTTTCCACATCGCCGACGACGAAGACCGCATCTGGTGGAACATCGGCGGCTGGGGCAACACCCAGCATGGCATCGAACTCGGCGAAACGCTCGACGGCAGACGCGGGCGCGTGGAGACGGATCGCTGGTATGACATCAAGGTCGAGGTCGCCGGTAACGCGGTGAAGTGCTGGCTCGACGGCAAGCTCGTCCACGATCTCAAGAACCGTTTGGCGGTGAGCCGCGGTGTCTTCGCCAGCGCGG
>SCTL01000362.1 GCA_004297495.1 Verrucomicrobiota bacterium | reverse complement strand
GTTCAATCATATCGCAATCACGAAGAAGCTGCTAGCAAAAGGAGCGGCGCCGCATGCGGATCACCAATTCGGTCCCAACCCGATCCAGCGTCGAAAAGCGTCGGCACTGCCGCGACAAGCCCGGCCGGGTCCGGTTCGGCTCGGCTACGTCGAACCGGACCGTTATCAGCGGTGGCATCGTTTACTCGTGGAAATTGGCGGCCTGTTGGACTTGCAACGCTCTCAAGCTGTGCTCATAATTCGTTTTTGGTCGTAAACCAAGCCCCGCAGTGGTGAGAATCATGTCTGAGTCGAATGCCATTAACTTAAGTCGTAAGTCTCGTTGGTTGATGAGGTTCCGGGTTCTCGGCTTGGCCTATGAGGAAAATCGGCCTCCTGTAAGGATGAGGTTTCTCACCACTCTCATCGAACAGGAGGCCAAGGATGGCCCAGAATATTGCACAGATCATTCGGCAATTCAAGGCGGATGTGGCCGAGACGCTTTTGCCTGCGACGATCAAAGAGGTGTGTCAGTCGATCGGGCATGAATGGCGCGATCGAATTCTGACGCCGGTTGTCACGCTGCACGCATTTCTGCTGCAAGTTCTCCACGGCAATATCGCCTGTTCGGGCGTGTCGCGTTTGCTCGGCAAGACCTTTTCAGCAGCCGCCTACTGCGACGCCCGGATGCGTCTACCTGTGGAACTGTTCGAACAATTGCTGCAGCGCGTTGGCGAGGCGCTGGCGCCCGAAATGAACTCTGAAGGCCGCTGGCGTGGGCATCGCACTTGGATCATGGATGGCTCCAGTTTCTCCATGCCCGACACGCCCCAGTTGCAACAACACTTCGGGCAACCCGGCGCTCAAGCCGTCGGTTGCGGTTTCCCGGTGGCGCGAATGTTGTGCCTGTTTCACGCCGGTCTGGGATTCTTGCAGCGCGTCCTGGCATCGCCCCTGCGCACCCACGATATGGCTCACGCCGCAATCATGCATCCCGAAATGGAGGACGGCGATATTCTCGTGGGCGACCGCGGCTTCGCTTCATTCGCGCATTTGGCCCTGCTTTCCCGGCAAAAACTGCACGGCGTCTTTCGCTGCCACCAGAAACAGATCGTCAACTTTCGTCCCGGACGCAAACACACCACGCAACGCAAACCAAACAAAGGTCACCCGCGTTCGCGCTGGCTGCGTCGCCTCGGACAC
Organism: Verrucomicrobiota bacterium; assembly: GCA_004297495.1. GTDB lineage: Bacteria > Verrucomicrobiota > Verrucomicrobiia > Limisphaerales > JADLHS01 > SCTL01. The sequence goes on along the minus strand of SCTL01000362.1, from coordinate 391 downwards.
TGGGATCAACTCGTTGAATACACCAAACTCAACGTCAAACCCAAATGGATGAGCACCGAGGAGTACGCCACCTTGCCCGAGGCTATCGTGGTCCGCGAACTGCGTTATCGGGTGCTGCAAAAAGGCCGTCGCACGCGCGTCATCACGCTGGTCACGACCTTGCTGGACGCCCACGCCTATCCCGTCAGCGAACTGGCCGCTCTCTACGAGCGTCGTTGGCAAGTGGAAGTAAATCTCCGCCATCTCAAGACCACCATGGGCATGGAAGTCTTGCATAGTAAGACGGTCGCTGGCGTCACCAAGGAACTGTACATGTTCACGCTGGTCTACAACTTGGTCCGACTGATCATGCTCCGCGCGGCGCAACGGCAACAGGCGCCGGTCGATCGTG